>NZ_MWOM01000119.1:0-4948 GCF_012931925.1 Acidovorax sp. SRB_24 | reverse complement strand
GCCAAGGACGGCCTGAAGATCCAGGTGGTGGAGTTCAGCGACTATGTGCAGCCCAACGCCGCGCTGGCCTCGGGCGACCTCGACGCCAACGGCTACCAGCACAAGCCCTACCTCGACGCGCAGATCAAGGACCGCGGCTACAAGATCGTGTCGGTGGGCACCACCGTCAACTTCCCCATCGGCCTGTATTCGAAGAAGGTCAAAAAGCTCGAAGACCTCAAGGACGGCGCCAAGTTCGGCATTCCCAACGACCCGACCAACGGCGGCCGCGTGCTGCTGGTGCTGCAGGAAAAGGGCCTGATCAAGCTCAAGGACGGCGCCGGCCTCAAGGCCACGCCGCTCGACGTGGTCAGCAACCCCAAGAAGCTCCGGTTCGTGGAGCTGGACGCGGCCCAGCTGGCGCGCTCGCTCGACGACCTGGACGCTTCGGCCATTAACACCAATTTCGCCATTTCGGCCGGGCTGAACCCCAAGACCGACGCCATCGCGCAGGAAAACGCCAAGGGCCCGTACGCCAACCTGATCGTGGTGCGCGAAGCCGACAAGGACAAGCCCTGGGTGGCGCAGCTCCTCAAGGCCTACCACTCCGAGGAAATCCGCCAGTTCATCCTGACCGAGTTCAAGGGTTCGGTGCTGCCGGCGTTCTGAGTGTTTCAGGGCTCCAGCGCTTGTCGGTAAAGCGCTGGAGGCTATTGAAATAATAGTGAACGGCGGCGGACTGGCATGCCCTGCAGGAAGCATGGCCAAGCTCTATAGTGGTTTTGCCCGTGCTTTCACGGCCTTTTCCACGTTCAAGGAGCATCCATGAGCCAGTTCCAGATCGCTGTCATCGTCGGCAGCCTGCGCAAGGATTCGTTCAACCGCCAGCTGGCCACGGCGCTGGCGCGCTTGGGGCCGGCAGATTTTCAGTTCACGCAGCTGCGCATCGATGACCTGCCGCTGTACAACCAGGACGACGACGGCCAGCAGGCGCCGTCCGTGCTGCGCCTCAAGGGGGAAGTCAAGGCGGCGCAGGGCCTGCTGTTCGTCACGCCCGAATACAACCGCTCGGTGCCCGGCGTGCTGAAAAATGCCATCGACAACGCTTCGCGCCCCTATGGCCAGAATGCCTGGGCCGGCAAGCCGGCGGGCGTGATCGGTACGTCGATCGGCGCTGCCGGGACGGCGATGGCGCAGCAGCATCTGCGCAACATCCTGGCCTACCTCGATGTCCCGGCGATGGGCCAGCCCGAGGCCTTCGTCCACGCCAAGGAAGGCCTGTTCGATGCTGGCGGCAACATCGGCGAAGGCAGCAAGAAGTTCCTCCAGGGCTGGATGGACCACTATGTGGCCTGGGTCAAAAAGCATGCCTGATGGCTATTGAATCAATAGCTGCTAGCGCTTTATCAGCGGGCGTTTGAGCCCGATTTCATGTAAATGAAAGCAAAAAACCCGGTATCCACCGGGTTTTTTTGTGCAGGGCGTGGCGCAATGCCACGCCGTTTCAGGCGGCCTCGACCACCTGCGGCTGGTTGGCGGCCTGGGTGCAGATGGCCTGCGTGGCGCTCTCGAGTGCGGCGGCCTTGGCGGCCTCGCCCATCGCGACGCCCTCGGCGCGCACGAAGCGCACGTCGGTCACGCCGAAGAAGCCCAGCACGGTCTGCAGGTAGCTCTCCTGGTGTTCCATGGCGCGGCCGCCTTCGCTGGTGGAGTACACGCCGCCGCGGGTCGAGGCGATGATCACGGTCTTGCCCTTGGCCAGGCCTTCGGGGCCGTTGGCGGTGTAGCGGAAGGTGCGGCCGGGCTGTGCCAGGCGGTCGATCCAGGCCTTGAGCTGGGTCGGGATGCTGAAGTTGTAGAACGGTGCGCCGATCACCACCACGTCGGCCGCAAGGAACTGGCTCACCAGCTGCTCGGAGACGGCGTTCTCGCGCTGCTGGCTTTCGCTCAGGTTGTCGGTCTGGCCGGTGCGCGGGGCCATGGCGTCCATGGTGAAGTGGGCCGGCGCATTGGCCACGAGGTCGAGGTAGCCGACCTGCGTGCCGGGGTGGCTGGCCTTCCAGGCGGCGACGATCTGGGCCGTGAGCTGGCGCGAGACGGACTGGGCGCCGGTGATGGCGGAATCGATGTGCAGCAATTGCATGGAGTGCTCCTGAAGAATGTGGCGGCCACGGTGTGTGGCGATGAATGGATTGTGAGACTGTCTCGATTGTTTGATAAGTAGGCTGTTTTGCGATAGATTGTCTTATCAATAGGACAATCTCCATGCAAGATCTCAACGACATGCTGTACTTTGCCGAGGTGGTCGAGCGGGGCGGGTTTGCCGCCGCCGGCCGCGCCCTGGGCATTCCCAAATCGCGCCTGTCGCGCCGCGTGTCCGAGCTGGAGGCCCAGCTGGGCGTGCGCCTGTTGCAGCGCACGACGCGCAAGCTCTCGCTGACCGAGGTGGGCGAGGCCTATCTGCGCCATTGCCAGGCCCTGCGCGAGTCGGCCCAGGCAGCGTGGGACACGGTGGCCCAGGTGCAGACCGAGCCGCGCGGCACGGTGCGCGTGGCCTGCCCGGTGACGTTGGCGCAGACCGTTCTGGGCGAGCTGATGCCGCTCTTTCTGGCGCGCTACCCGCTGGTGCGCATCGAGATGCAGGTCAGCAACCGCGTCGTCAACCTGGTGGAGGAGGGCGTGGATGTGGCGCTGCGCGTGCGCGCCACGCTGGACGACAGCGGCAGCATGGTCGTCAAGCGGCTTGATGATTCCGCGCAGATCCTGGTGGCCAGCCCCGATTTGCTGGCCCGCCAAGGCACGCCGCAAACGCTCGAAGACCTGGCCCGCCTCGACAGCGTGGCCATGTCGGCCGCCGAGGGGCGATCCGTGCTACGCCTTGTCGGCGCGGGCGGGCGCGAGCAGACCGTGCAGCACAGCCCGCGCTATGTGGCCGACGACCTGCTGACACTCAAGTTCGCGGCGCTGGCCGGCTCCGGCATGTGCTGGCTGCCCGACTACATGTGCCACGACGAACTGCGCTCGGGCCGGCTGGTGCATCTGCTGCCCGGATGGGCGCCGCCGCGCGGCGTGGTGCATGCGGTGTTTCCGTCGCGCCGCGGCCTGTCGCCGGCGGTGCGGCGTTTTCTCGACTTTCTGGGCGAAACCATGCCCGGGAGCAGCAGCCTGGCCAGCCGCGTGCGCGCGGGGTGATGCTGTGGCCGTTGCAATGCGGCAAGGGTAAAAGGCGAACTGGTGCTGTGGCGCAGCACATCAAGGAGCAGGGTATGAAAGCCATGGATACATCCCTTCACGGCGCCAGGCCCGCGCCTGGCGGACAGCGGGCCGTGCGGGCTGTGCGGGCTGTGGCGCTGGCGCTGGCGGTTGTTGCTTGCGCAGCGGTGGCGCAGGAGCGCCGCAATTATTTCAATGACCCGTTTATGCAGCTCACCCTGGCGATCGCCCAGTGCCCTGTGCCACCGGGGCCCGAGGTCTCTCTGAGCGAGATGCAGGCCCAGGCCCATGGCCGCGCCGAGCGCGGCACCAGCTGCTTTCGCGCGGGGCGCTGCCGCCTGCCCAACGCCTACCTGTACGACGCGGAGATCATGGAGCGCGTGCAAAAGGCGGTGCAGGTCGATGGGCGCTTTGCCGACACCAGTGTTTGGGCGCTGGGCCAGCGGCGCTGGGTGTGGTTGCGGGGCTGCGTGCGCAGCCCGGAGCAGGCGCAGGCGCTGGAGCAGCTGGTGCGCGGCCTGGACGATGTCGAGGCCGTCGTCAACGAACTGGAGGTGGTGGCGCCCTGACCGCCATAGATGCTTTTGCGATTAATTCACAACGATATATTTGTTTGGACTTCAAGCGGTGGAGGCGCAAAATCGTCCGTCTTCACACCAGCAGGAGCGACTCGATGGCAACCCTCAGACTCGGCGACACAGCCCCCGACTTCACGCAGGAATCCACGGCCGGCCCTATCCATTTCCACGAGTGGGCGGGCGACTCGTGGGTTGTGCTGTTCTCGCACCCGGCCGATTTCACGCCCGTGTGCACTACCGAGCTGGGCAAGACGGCGGCCCTGTCGGGCGAGTTCGCCAAGCGCAATACCAAGGCCATCGCCGTCAGCATCGACCCGCTCCAGTCGCACACCGACTGGGTGCACGACATCAACGAGACGCAGCACACCAAGGTGGACTTCCCCATCCTGGCCGATGCCGACAGGAAGGTCGCCAACCTGTACGACATGATCCACCCGAACGCCTCGACCACCGCCACGGTGCGCAGCGTGTTCATCATCGACCCGAAGAAGGTCATCCGAACCACCTTCACCTACCCGGCCAGCACCGGGCGCAACTTCGACGAGATCCTGCGCGTGATCGATTCGCTGCAGCTCACCGACAACTACAAGGTGGCCACGCCGGTGAACTGGAAGTACGGCGAAGACGTGATCATCGTTCCCAGCCTGCAAGACCCGGCCGAGCTGGCCCAGCGCTTCCCCAAGGGCTTCAAGACCGTCAAGCCCTACCTGCGCATCACGCCCCAGCCCGGCCCCTGAGCGGCTTGCTTCAACCGCGAGGGCCGGTCGCCCTCGGAATGAAAAAACCCAGGCTCCGTGAGGGTCCTGGGTTTTTTGCTGTGGGCAGCATGTGCCTATTTCTAGGGATGGTCCGCTAGCGGACCTGCTGCTGTATAGGCGCTTCGCTATGCCAGCGCAGGATCAGCGGCCATATCCGCCGCCGCCGCCACCGCCGCGCGGACCACCACGACCGCCGCCGCTGTTGCCACCGCCGTATCCGCCGCCGCCACCACCGCTGCGAAAGCCGCCGCCACGGCGGCCGCGCTCGGCCATGCTGTCCACGCTGGTGCGCATCGGGTCGGGCTGGCCCGAGGGGCCGGAGCCGCGGCTCGACGGCATGCTGTGCCCTCCGTGCGTGCCCAGGTGGGCGTTCTCGCGGGGCGGCTGGGCGTCGCTGAAGCGATTGCCACCACCGCCGCC
>NZ_MWOM01000056.1:0-25330 GCF_012931925.1 Acidovorax sp. SRB_24 | reverse complement strand
GGCCTCCTCGACGGCGATCTCGTCAAAGGGGTTCATGCTCATCTTGACGTTGGCGATGTCCACACCCGTGTTGTCCGACTTCACTCGGACCTTCACGTTGTAGTCCACCACGCGTTTGACGGGTACGAGGATTTTCATGAAAAGGCTCTTTCCTGGTTTTGAAGGGTGGCGGAACGCTGGCCGGCCAGTCCGGCCAGCCGTTCGGTGATGAGTGCATGGGCCTCGCCCATGATGCGGTCGATCAGCTGCTGCACGGTGGGCACGTCCTGGATCAGGCCGGCCACCATGCCGCAGGACCAGGCGCCGGCCTCCATGTCGCCCTGCTGCATGATGCGCGGATAGACGCCGGCGACCTCGGGCAGGATGTCCTCGAACGTGATGGAGGCGCCCAGCGCGCGCTCCTTCTGTAGCAGGCGCTCCACGGCCGCATTGGTCAGCACGCGCTCGGTGTTGCGCAGCGGGCGCATGACCAGGCGGGTGTCGAGTTCGCTGGCCGCGACGATGGCGCGCTTGACGTTCTCGTGCACCGGCGCCTCCTGCGTGGCGATGAAGCGCGTGCCCATGTTCATGCCCTCGGCACCGAGCGCCAGCGCCGCCACGAGCGAGCGGCCGTCGGCCATGCCGCCCGACGCGACGAAGGGGATCGTCAATTCCTCGGCCGCGCGCGGCAGCAGGATGAAGTTGGGGATGTCGTCCTCGCCCGGGTGGCCGCCGCATTCGAAACCATCGACGCTGATCGCATCGCAGCCAATCGATTCGGCCTTGAGCGCATGGCGCACCGAGGTGCACTTGTGGATGACCTTGATGCCGGCGTCCTTGAGCGCGGGCAGCCACTTCTGCGGGTTGTTGCCGGCCGTCTCCACGACCTTGACGCCGCCTTCGATGATGGCTTTCACATAGCCCGGGTAGTCGGGCGGGTTGACCGAGGGCAGGAAGGTCAGGTTCACGCCGAAGGGCTTGTCGGTCATGGCGCGGCAGCGAGCGATCTCGCGCGCCAGCAGCTCGGGCGTGCGCTGCGTCAGGCCCGTGATGATGCCCAGCCCCCCGGCGTTGGAGACCGCCGATGCCAGCTCGGCCAGGCCGACGTGGTGCATGCCGCCCTGGAGGATGGGGTGTTCGATGCCGAAAAGTTCGGTGATGCGTGTCTTCATGGGTGTGTCACTCGGAGGCAATGCCCTTGTCGCGGATCAGCTGGCCCCAGCGGGTGTAGTCCTGCTGGATGCGCTGGCCCATCTGCGCCGGCCCCTGGAACTGGGCGATGGCGCCGACGTTCAGCAGCTTGTCCTGGATCTCCTTCTCGGCCAGGATGTGCTTAACCTCGCCCGCAATGCGTTCCACCACGGCCTTGGGCGTGCCGGGCGGCGCGAGCAGCCCGCCCCAGGACACGGCGTCGTAGCCCTGGATGCCCTGCTCGGCAATGGTCTTGACGTCGGGCAGCATGGTCACGCGCTGGGGCGAGCCCACGGCGATGGCGCGCAGCTTGCCGGCTTGGATGTGCGGCAGCGCGGCCACGAGGTCGGCATACATGATGGGCACCTGGCCACCGATGGTGTCGGTGATGGCCGGCACGCCGCCCTTGTAGGGCACATGCTGCATGTCGAAACCCGCCATCTGCTTGAGCATTTCCATGCTCAGGTGGCCGAAGCTGCCGGCGCCCGAGCTGGTGTAGTTGAGCGGCGTCTTCTGCGCCTTGGCGTGGGCAATCAGGGTCTTGAGGTCGACCACATCGGGCAGCAGCTTGGGGTTGACCACCACCACGATGGGCAGGTCGTACACCGTGGCCACGGGCGTGAAGTCCTTCACGGTGTCGTAGCCGGGCTTCTTGTAAAGATGCGGCGCCAGCAGCGTCGGTGTGGCCAGCATCATCAGCGTGTAGCCGTCGGCCGGGGCCTTGGCGACCTGGGCGGCCGCGATCGAGCCCGAAGCGCCCGGGCGGTTGTCCACCACCACGGTCTGCTTGAGGCGTTCGCCCAGCTTCTGACCGACGATGCGCGCAGCTGTGTCGGTGGGGCCGCCGGCCGGAAACGGCACGACGAGCTTGATCATCTTGTCGGGCCAGGCAGCCGCCTGCTGCGCGATGGCGCTGCCGACCAGCAGCGGTGCGGCCGCCAGGGCCAGCACGGTGCGGCGGCCTATTTGCGAAAAATTCATGCCAGTCTCCTTTTGCATAAAAACAGGCTGCAGCGCTTGTGCATCAAGCGCCAGCAGCTATCATTTTTAACATTCAACCTTGCGGCAGTGTCAGTACGCCCTTGTCGCGCAGCGCCTGCAGCTCCTGCTCGGACAGCTGCAGCAGCTGCTGCAGCACCTCGCGCGTGCCCTCGCCCAGCGTGGGCGGCGCGCTGCGGATGGGCAGGCGCTGGCCGTCGAGGCGGTAGGGCGGCGCGAACACGTGCGTGCTGCCCGCCACCGGGTGCGGCATTTCCTGCAGCAGACCGCCGCGGCGCGTGCGCTCGCTGGTCAGGGCCTCGTGCAGGCCCGCGACCTTGCCGCAGGGGATGCCGGCGGCCGCCATGCGCTCGAGCAGCAGGTCGCGCGCAAAGCTGCCGATCAGCTGCTCCATCAGCGGCTGCAGGGTGTGCCGGTTCTTGGCGCGCTCGACGTTGGTGGCGTAGCGCGGGTCTTCGACGATGTCGGGGCGCATCACCACCTGGCGGCAGAACTTGTCGAATTGCTTGTTGTTGCCCACGGCCACGATCAGCGGGCCATCCTGGGCCTCGAACATGCCGTAGGGGACGATGGACGGGTGGGCGTTGCCATAGCGCTGCGGGTCGTGCCCGAGCAGCATGGCGTCGAGGCCGTAGTAGCCGGTGACCATCAGGCCGCAGTCGTACAGCGCCATCTCGATCAGGCGGCCCTTGCCGGTGCGCGTGCGCTGAAAGAGCGCCGCCAGCACGGCCTGGGCCGCGTACATGCCGGTCATCAGGTCCACCACGGCGACACCGAATTTGAGCGGCGGCGTGTTTGCCTCGCCGTTGAGGGCCATCAACCCCGTCTCTCCCTGGATCACCAGGTCGTAGCCCGGGCGCTGGGCCTCGGGGCCCGAACTGTCGTAGCCGGCCACCGAACAGTAGATCAGGTCGGGCTTGATTGCCTTGAGCTGCTCGTAGCCCAGGCCCAGCTTCTCGGCGCCGCCGGTCTTGAAGTTCTGCACCACCACGTCGAACTGCGGCAGCAGGTCGTGGATCAGCCGGGCGCCTTCGGGCGTCTGCAGGTCCACGGTGATCGACCGCTTGTTGCGGTTCATGCTGTTGTAGTAGGTGGTTTCGGTCTTGCCGATGCGCATGCCCCAGTCGCGCGTGTCGTCGCCGCGGCCCGGGTGCTCCACCTTGACGACCTCGGCGCCGAAGTCGGCCAGCACCATGCCGCACAGCGGGCCGGCGAAGACGCGCGAGAGGTCGAGCACGCGCACGCCCTCGAGCGGAAAGTCCATGCCGCCGCCCGGGGCGGCGGGGGTGTTGGGGGAAGGGGTGGGGGTGGTTGTCACAGGGGGGTTTCCATGCCAGCGCCTACGCCCGGCTCTGCCGTAGCGTAGCGAAGTCGGGCTGGCGCTTTTCGAGAAAGGCACCAATGCCTTCGCGTGATTCTTCGGTTTCCTGCGAGCGCACCATGGACTGGGCTTCCTGTTCGAGCTGCTCTTCCAGGGTGTGCACGTAGGCGTTGCGGCACAGCGCCTTGATGCGCGCCATGGCCTGGTCGGGCCCGGCCGCGACCTGGGTGGCCAAGGCCAGCGCCTGCGCGAGGGCCTGGCCCGGCTCGGCCAGGCGGTTGACCGGCCCCAATGCATGCAGGCGTTCGCCGCTGATGCGTTCGCCCGTGAGGCACAGCTCGGTCAGCACCTGGCGCGACACGAACTCGGCCAGGAAAGCGGTCGCGCCGCCGTCGGGCGTGAGGCCGACCTTCACGTAGGCCACCGAAAACACCGCGTTCTTGGCGGCCACCAGCATGTCGCAGGCCAGCGCCAGCGACAGGCCCGCGCCCGCGGCCGCGCCTTCGACGGCGGCGATCACCGGCTTGCGGCAGTCGCGCACGGCGCGCACGAGGTCGTGCAGGCCTTCGAGCTTGGCGCGGCGCTCCTCCATCGGCAGTTCGCGGCGCTTGGCCAGCTGGCGCAGGTCGCCGCCCGAACAGAAATGCCCACCCTCGCCCGTCAGCACAATGGCGCCGACGCCGGGGTCGGACTCGGCCTGCGACAGTGCCTGCGTGAGCGCGGCATAGAACTCGGGCGAGAGCGCGTTGCGCGCGGCCGGGTTGTTGTTGGACAGCACCAGCACCGCGCCAACGCGCCGCTGCAGCAGCGGGGTGTCGGCGGCGCTCATGGGCGGCCCAGCGCGGTGAAGCGCTCGAGGTGGTGGTCGGTGTCGCCCAGCTCGTGGTCGACCATCACCAGGCGCTTGGCATAGTGCGACAGGGGCAGCTCCCAGGTCATGCCGATGCCGCCGTGCATCTGGATGCTCTCTTCCGACACCAGCGCGCCGATGCGGCCGATGGTGAACTTGGCCGCCGACAGCGCGCGCTCGCGCTCCACGCGGCCCGCGTCCATGGCGGCAGCGGCGTTGATGACCGCCGAGCGCGATTGCTCCACTTCGAGCAGCAGGTCGGCCATGCGGTGCTGCAGCGCCTGGAAGCTGCCGATCGGCACGCCGAACTGCTTGCGCGTCTGCAGGTATTCGAGCGTGTCTTTCTTGGCCACTTCCATGGCGCCCAGCGCTTCGGCGCACAGCGCCAGCACGCCCCAGCCCACGGCCAGCTCCAGCGTGGCAAAGCCCTGGCCCTCGGCGCCCAGCAGCGCGTCCGCGCCCAGCTGCACGTTGTCGAGCGTGACTTCGGCCACGCGGCCGCCGTCGATGCGGCCCATGCCCCGGCGCACCACGCCGGGCGCATCGGCCGGCACGAGGAACAGCGAGATGCCGTCCGCGCTGTCCACCGCGCCCGCAGTGCGGGCCGACACCAGCAGCAGTTCTGCGTTGTCGCCCTGCAGCACCACGGCCTTGGCGCCCGTGAGGGCCCAGCCCTCGTCGCTGCGCACCGCACGGGTGGCGACGCGCGCGAGTTCGTAATGGCTGCCCGGTTCATCGTGCGCCAGCGCGGCCACGGTGCTGCCGTCGATCAGGCTGGCGATCTGCTCTTTTTGCGCTGGCGTACCGGCCGCGGCTAGGGCGCGCCCGACCATCAGGGCGCCCAGGAAAGGCTCGACCACCAGGCCCCGGCCCAGCGACTCAAACACCACGGCGATGTCAAAGCCTGCGCCGCCAAAGCCGCCCTCGGCTTCGGGGAACAGCGCCCCGATGGCGCCGAGCTCGGCGAACTGGCCCCACAGGGCGGGCGACATGCCGGTGTCGCCATAGGCGATGGCGTTGCGGGTTTCAAAGCCGTACTGCTCGGCCACGAAACGGTCGAGGGTGTCCGCCAGCATGCGGCGGTCTTCGGTGTGTTCAAAGTTCATCGCAGCAACCTCACAGGCCCAGGATCATCTTGGAGATGATGTTCTTCTGGATTTCATTGGAGCCGCCGAAAATCGACAGCTTGCGGTAGTTGAAGTAGTTGGCCGCGGCCGTGGCGGCCTCGGCGGGCCCGACGGGCGCGTCGGCATAGCCCTCGTACTGCGCCTCTTCGATGAAGGGCAGCGCATACGGGCCCACGGCGCGGCGGATCAGCGACAGGATCTCCTGGCGGATCTCGGTGCCGCGGATCTTGAGCATCGAGCTCTCGGCCCCCGGCACCCCGCCACCGGCGACCGCGGCGATCACGCGCAGGTTGGTGGTCTTCATGTTCTCGAGGTCGATCTCGACTTGGGCCATGCGGGCCGCGAACTGCGGGTCCTGGTCCAGCGGGCGGCCGTTGCGCTGCACCTTGCTCGCGACCACCTTGAGCTTTTCGAGCGCCGCGACCGAGAAGCCCACGCCGGCGATGCCGGTGCGCTCATAGGTCAGCAGGTACTTGGCGTAGGTCCAGCCCTTGTTCTCTTCGCCGACCAGGTTCTCGGCCGGCACGCGCACGTCGGTGAAGAACACCTCGTTGACCTCGCGGTCGCCGTCGAGCGTGCGGATCGGGCGGATTTCGACGCCGGGCGTGTCCATGTCCACCAGCAGGAAGCTGATGCCCGCCTGCGGGCGCACCTGCTTGTCGGTGCGCACCAGGCAGAAGATCATGTTGGCATGCTGGCCCTGCGTGGTCCAGGTCTTCTGGCCGTTGACGATGTAGTGCGCTCCTTCAGCGTCCAGGCCGCGCACGGCCGTGGTCTTGACCGAGGCCAGGTCCGAGCCCGAGCCCGGCTCGGAGTAGCCCTGGCACCACCAGTCGGCGCCGCTCAGGATGCGCGGCAGCCAGTGCGCCTTTTGTGCCTCGTTGCCGTACTTGATCAGCACCGGGCCCAGCATGTTGAGGCCGAAGGGCACGATGCGCGGCCCGCCCGCGAGCGCGCACTCGTTGTCAAAGATGAACTTCTGCACGGCGCCCCAACCGGGGCCGCCGTATTGCTCGGGCCAGTGGTTGGCGAGCCAGCCGCGCGCGTTGAGGATGGCGTGCCACTCCTCCTGGTCGGCCTTGGTCAGGCGCTGGCCGGCCTTGACCTTGTTGGCGATCCGGGCGGGCAGCTTTTCCTTGAGGAAAGCCTGCACCTCGGCGCGGAAGGCCTCTTCTTCGGGAGTGAAATTCAGGTCCATATCGTGTCTTTGCGTCAGTAAATTTCGAACAGGCCGGCGGCGCCCATGCCCCCGGCGATGCACATCGTGACCACGCCCCACTTGGCCTTGCGGCGGTGGCCTTCGAGCAGCAGGTGGCCCACGAGGCGCGCGCCCGTCATGCCGAACGGGTGGCCGATGGAGATCGCGCCGCCGTTGACGTTCAGCCGCTCGCCGGGAATGCCCAGCGTGCGCTGGCAGTACAGCGCCTGCGAGGCGAAGGCCTCGTTCATCTCCCACAGGTCGATGTCCTGCACGGTGAGGCCGTGGCGCGCCAGCAGCTTGGGCACGGCGAACACCGGGCCAATGCCCATCTCGTCGGGCTCGCAGCCGGCCACGGCAAAGCCGCGGAAGGCGCCCAGCGGTTGCAGGCCCAGGCGCTCGGCCACCTTGGCTTCGACCACCACGCAGGCACTCGACCCGTCCGACAGCTGCGAGGCATTGCCGGCGGTGACGAAGTTGCCGGCACCCTTCACGGGCTCCAGCTTGGCCAGGCCGGCCAACGTGGTGCTGGCGCGGTTGCAGTTGTCCTGGGTGGCGACCACGTCGCGGTAGCTGACCTCGCCGCTGTCCTTGTTCTTTTCGGCCATGCGCGTAGCGCAGGGAATGATTTCGTTGTCGAACAGGCCGGCCGCCTGCGCAGCGGCGGTGCGCTGCTGGCTCAGCAGCGAGAACGCGTCTTGGTCTTCCCGCGAGATGTGGTAGCGCTTGGCCACCACGTCGGCGGTGTCGATCATGGCCATGAACAGCTCGGGCTTGCGCTCGACCAGCCAGGGGTCCATGTCGGTGGGCAGGTTGTTGCCGGCGCGGATGCCGGAGATGGTTTCCACGCCGCCGGCCAGCATGGCGTCCACGCCTTCGGCCACCACGCGGCCTGCGGCCATCGCGATCGACTGCAGGCCCGAGGCGCAGTAGCGCGTGATGGTGGTGCCCGCGATGCCCAAAGGCAGCTCGGCGCGCAGCACGGTCTGGCGGCCCAGGTTGCGGCCCTGGAAGCCGTCGGGGTTGCCGCAGCCGAGGACCAGGTCTTCGATCATCGCGGGATCGATGCCCGAGCGCTCGACCGCCGCCTTGACGGAAAACGCCGCCAGCTGGGCGGCCGGCGTGGTGTTGAACTCGCCGCGGTGCGACTTGGTCAGCGGGGTGCGGGCGGTGGAAACGATGACGGCTTCGCGCATGGCTTGCTCCTTAATTGATAGCTTCCAGCGCCTTTGCTTCCTGCGTTTCAGATAAAAAATACTATGAAACCCAGTAACCGCAAGCGCTGTGCGCTCTTCTTTTGATAGTTTTCCGGTGTCTCCAGCGTCCGGCGTTCAGGCGGCCCGGTTCAGGCTGTCGAAGTTCCGGCCTTCCTGCACCAGCTTCACGAGCAGCGGCGAGGGCTTCCAGAACAGGGCGTCTTCCTTCGCGAACTCCTCGATGTCGGCCAGCACCTTGGGCAGGCCCACCGTGTCGGCCCACTTCATCGGGCCGCCACGGAAGCGCGGAAAGCCGTAGCCCGAGATGAACGTGACGTCCACGTCGAGCGGGCGCAGCGCAATGCCTTCGTGCACCACGTTGGCGCCTTCGTTGACCATCGCGGCCATGTAGCGGCGCATGATGTCGTCGGCCGTGAACGGGCGCGGCACCACGCCGGCGCGCTGGCGCTCGGCATCGACGATGGCCAGCACCTCGGGGTCGGGCTGGCCCACGCGGGCGCCCTGCGGGTAAAGGTAGAAGCCGCGCTGGGTCTTCTGGCCGAACCAGCCGCGCTCGCAGATGCGGTCGGCCACCTGCACGTAGCGGGCCTTGGGGTCGCGCGTGGCGGCGCGGCGCTTGCGCGTGGCCCAGCCGATGTCGCCGCCGGCCAGGTCGGTGACCTGGAACGGGCCCATCGCAAAGCCGAAGCCGCGCACGGCTTCGTCGATCTCGTAGGGGCTGGCGCCGTCTTCCATCAGGTAGTCGGCGGCCTGCTTGTAGACGGCCAGGATGCGGTTGCCGATGAAGCCGTCGCAGACGCCGGCGCGCACCGGCACCTTCTTGAGCTTCTTGGCCAACTCGAACGCGGTGGCGACCACGTCGGCGGACACCTTGGCGGGCACCACGATCTCCAGCAGCTTCATGATGTTGGCCGGGCTGAAGAAGTGCAGGCCGATCACGTCCTGCGGGCGGCTGGTGGCCGCGGCGATGGCGTCGATGTCGAGGTACGAGGTGTTGGTGGCGAGCACGGCGCCCGGCTTGCAGACGCGGTCGAGCTCCTGGAACACGGCCTTCTTGACTTCGAGGTCTTCGAACACGGCCTCGATCACCAGGTCCACGTCCTTGAGGTCGTCGTAGGAGGTGCTGCCGGTGTAGCGGGCCAGGACGGCGGCCTTGGCCTCTTCGGTCATGCGGCCCTTGGCGACCAGGCCGGTGTAGACCTTCTCGACGTTGGCGCGGCCCCGGGCGATGGATGCGGCGTCGCGCTCGACCATGGTCACGGGGTAGCCCGCGTCCAGCGCCGACACGGTGATGCCCGCGCCCATGGTGCCGCCACCGATCACGGCGATGCTGGCGAACGCGCGCGGCGCGGCGGCCTTGGCCTCGGGCACCTTGGCGACTTCGCGCTCGGCAAAGAAGGCGTGGACCAGGCCGGCGCGCTGCGGGCTGTCGAGGCACTCCACGAACAGCGCGCGCTCGCGCGCCATGCCTTCGTCAAATGGCAGCTGCACCGCGGCCTGCACGCATTCGATGATCTTGAGCGGCGAGAACAGGCCGCGGGTCTTCTTCGCGGTCTCGGCCTTGAGAAGCTCCAGGTCGGCCAGCGCCGCCGCCGGGTCGGCGATGGCGATGTCGCGCGTGCGGCGCACGGGCGCGTTCTGCGCCAGCAGTTCATTGGCATAGGCCAGGCCCGCGGCCACCGGGTCGTCGCCCTCGGCGAGCTTGTCCACCAGGCCCGCAGCCAGCGCCGCCTTGGCCGACAGGTGCTTGCCGCTGAGCATCAGCTCGGTGGCGGCCTTCACGCCCATCAGGCGCGGCGCGCGCTGCGTGCCGCCCGAGCCGGGCAGCAGGCCCAGGGTCACTTCGGGCAGGCCGAGCTTGGCGGCGGGCAGCGCCAGGCGGTAGTGCGCCGACATCGCCACTTCCAGGCCACCGCCGAGCGCGGCGCCGTGCAATACCGCGACCACGGGCTTCGGAGAGTCTTCGATGCTGCGGCACACCTCGGGCAGCGACGGCGGCATGGCGGGCTTGCCAAATTCGCGGATATCCGCGCCCGCGATAAAGGCCTTGCCCGCGCCCACCAGCAGCACGGCAGCGACGGATGCGTCGGCCTGCGCCGCCGCCATGGCCGCGGCCAGCCCCTGGCGCACCGCGACACCCAGCGCATTGACCGGGGGGTTGTCGACGGTCACGACCAGGATGGCGCCCGCGCGGGCGGTGGTGACAACGGAATCGGGGGTGGCTGCGCCCATGCGGGGTTCTCCTGGTGGATTAGAAAAAAAGCCTCCCATTGTTGATGCGATAAACAATCTTGACAATGACATTGATCATTGACAGACTGTCAAATAATTTTTTACACCTAGCCATGGAACTCACCTCCCTGACCGTGCTCGTGGACATCGTGGACGCCGGCAACCTCAGCCAGGCCGCGCGCAACCTGAAGATGACGCGCGCCAACGTGAGCTACCACCTCAACCAGCTTGAAAAGTCGGTGGGCGTGCAGCTGGTGCGCCGCACCACGCGCCGCGTCGAGCCGACCGAGCTGGGCCTGCGCCTGTACCAGCATGGTCGCGCCATCCAGAACGAAATGCTGGCCGCGCGCGAAACCATCACCACGCTGGGCCAGGGCCTGCAGGGCCGCGTCGGCGTGAGCGTGCCCAGCGGCTACGGGCAGATGGTGATGTCCGACTGGCTGATCGACTTCAAGCGCCTGTACCCGGGCATCGTGCTCGACGTGCTGTTCGAGAATCGCGTGGACGACCTGATCCGCGACGACGTGGACATCGCCATTCGCGTCATGCCCGAGCCGCCGCCCACCCTGGTCGCGCGCGACCTGGGAGCGGTGCGCTACATCGCCTGCGCCTCGCGCGGCTACGCCGAGGTGCATGGCCTGCCCGCAGGGCCCGAAGCGCTGCGCACCGCGCCGCTGATCACGGCCGGCGTGGTCGGGCGCCAGCTGCGCCTGCGCGCCTACCAGGGCGAGTTGCGCGAAGAAGTGACGCTGGAGCCGACGCTGATATCCGAGCATTTCCCGTTCCTGCGCCAGGGCATCCTGGCCGGCCTCGGCGTGGGGCTGGTGCCCGACTATGTGGTGCAGGACGCTGTAGAGAGCGGCGAAGTGCTGACCGCGCTGGACGCATGGCGGCTGAGCATCTTCGGCACCCAGATGTTCATGCTCTACATGCCCAACCGCCACCAGACACGCGCCGTGCGCACCTGCATCGACTATCTGCTGGGCCGCGCCCTGCCCGGCGGGGACCACGGCCTGCCCGTCACCTGAAAATCAGGTCCAATCGGCTTCAAACGCTTACTGGCAAAGCGCTAGGCGCTTCTTTTCCAATAGCAAAGCTCCACAACGCGTCTGGAGCGGCCAACGGCGTAGACAGGGTCACAGCATGGGCAGCGGCATGGCCTGCTCGGCCAGCCCGGCGTGCAGGGCCGCCCCCAGGGGCAGGACGTCGTCGTTGAAGTCGTAGCGGCTGTTGTGCAGCCCGCAGCTGCCCGCGCCGTTGCCCTGGCCCAGACGCAGGTAGGCGCCGGGCTTGCTTTGCAGCATGAACGAGAAGTCTTCGGCCCCCATGCTCGGTTCGAGGTCGCGCACCAGATGCTCGGCGCCGACCAGGCTCTGCGCCACATCGCCGGCGAAGATCGCCTCGCGCTCGGTGTTGATGGTCGCGGGGTACATGCGCTCGTAGTGCACGGTGGCCGTCGCGCCAAAGCCCAGCGCCACGGCGCTGCACAGCTCGTGCAGGCGCTGCTCCACCATGTTCTGCAAGGCCGGCTCGAAGGTGCGCACCGTGCCCACCAGGGTGGCCTTGCCTGGCAGCACGCTGAAGGCGCCGAGGTCGCCGGCCTGTATCGCGCACAGGCTGATCACCGCGCTGTCGAGGGGGCGCACATTGCGCGCCACGATGCTCTGCACGGCGGTGATGATCTGCGCCGCCACCAGCACCACGTCCACCGTCTGGTAGGCGTGCGCGCCGTGGCCGCCGCGGCCCGTGATCTCGATGGTGATGCGGTCGGCCGCCGCCATCATGGGCCCGTTGTTGAGGCCCACGGTGCCGGCCTTCATGGCCGGCCAGTTGTGCATGGCATACACGGCATCGACCGGAAAACGCTCGAACAGGCCGTCCTCCATCATCACGCGCGCACCGGCAAAGCCCTCTTCGCCGGGCTGGAAGATCAGCACCGCCGTGCCGTCGAAGTTGCGCGTGGCCGCCAGATAGCGCGCCGCGCCGATCAGCATGGCCGTGTGGCCGTCGTGCCCGCAGCCGTGCATAACCCCGGACTTGGCCGACTTCCAGGGAAAGTCGTTGTGCTCGGTCATCGGCAGCGCGTCCATGTCGGCACGCAGGCCCACCATGCGGCCACTGGCCGTGCTGCGCCCGCGAACCACGGCCACCACGCCCGTGCGGCCAATGCCATCGTGGATCTCGTCCACGCCGCAGACCTTGAGCGCCTCTTTCACGCGGGCGCCGGTGTAGAGCTCTTCAAACCCCAGCTCGGGGTGGGCATGCAGGTCGCGGCGCAGCGCCACGAGCTCGGGGTAGTACTGGGCGATGTGTGCAAAAGCACGGCCACCGGCCTTCAAACGGGACGCTTGCATCAAGGGACTCCAGCCCTGCCCCGCACCATGCGCTCGGGCAGCCGTACAGAACAAAAAACCATTGTGCCGCGAGACGCAGCGCCCGGCAGGCGCTCCACCCCGGCCCGCAGGCGCGCGGCACTTTGTGTCGGCAGCGCGCAACACCGGCACGGTCCTGGGCCGTGGGTGCGCAAAACAAAAAAGCCGGCCTCCTAGCAGGAGGCCGGCTTGGCAAAACGCCGGAAGCGTTCAGCCCTGGGGCTGAACACTGTCGGGGTCAGAAGCGGTGGCGCAGGCCGATGGTGAAACCGCTGCGGGACGTGGCGCCATTGGCAAAGGCGATGTTGCCGCCCTTGAGCTTGGTCCGGTCGACTTCCAGATAGGCATCGGTGCGCTTGGAGAACGCATAGTCCGCCGCCATCGTCAGGAAGTCGGCCGTGCCGTCTGCCGAAGAGGTCGCGCCCGACTGCTTGGCGCGGAAATAATGGGCGCCGAGATTGATTTGCGGCGTGACCTGGTAACCCGCGCCCACCGTATAGATGGTGCGCTTGTTGGCGTTCAGGAACATCGCCCCGCTGCCAAAGCCGCCGTTGGCGGCAGAGCCCCACATGGCGCCCAACACCGCGGAGTCGGTGGGCGTCAGCCCCGTGTCCACCTTGTTTTGGCCATAGCCCAGGTTGACGTACCAGGGGCCGGTGCGATAGGAGCCGCCCAGCGTGTAGGCCTTGACTTTCTTGCCCGAGGCAAATTCGTAGTCCTGGTAACCCGCACCTGCGGCGATGCCGTTGGCTGCATAGCGCAAATAGCCGCCGATCGACTTGCCACCCGTGGGGCTCTTTTCGTCGAACGCGTACTGCAATGCACCGCGCACTGCGCCGACTTCGGCCATGTACTTGATCATGTTGTCGTTGCGCGCACCCAGGGAAAAGCCGATCTCAGGCTTGTACACGTCCATATAGGGCGAGTAAGGGTACGAAGCATAGGTACTGGTCACCAGATCGAACAGGATGTTGTACTGACGGCCCATGGTCAGCCGGCCAAACCCCCCTTGCAGGCCCACCCAGGACTGCTGGAAGTAGGGCGTGGTGGCAGCGCCGGTGTCGGCGCCAAAACGGTTTTCCAGGTTGACCAGCGCCTTCAGACCGCCACCCAGGTCTTCGTTCACGTTGATGCCCCAGCGGCTTTGCGACATGCCACCGCCCACCATCTGGTTGAGCGATTGGCCTGGATCGCTGGCCGGTCCTTCGTTGGACGTATGGCGATAGGCCACGTCCACGATGCCGTACAGCTGCACGCTGCTCGTCTGCGCACAGGCGAAGCCGGAGGCCAGTGCGACCGCGCACAGGGCGACAACTTGTTTCAACGCGATTTTCTTCATGCCGATGTCTCTCTTTCTGCGGTTGGTTACAACCAATTCAGTTTAGTGACTCCATCGCCTTGAAAACGCATTGTTGCAAACTGCCGACACAGGGATAACCATGGGCGAGCGGGCACGCCCCAGCACCAACTGGGAACCCAAAAGAAAAAGCCGCCAACCCGAAGGTTGGCGGCTTGGCGTTTCACGCTGCTGGCTCAGGCCAGCAGTGGATTAGAACGCGTGACGGATGCCGACTTGGTAGCCGTCGACGTTTTCGCCAGCGCCCACGGTCACATTGCTGTTGAAGCTGCCGCTCACGCCGCCCAGGTTACGGTTTGCGCCGTTCTTGTTCTTCATGTGGGCGTACGTGCCGTACACAGCGGTGCGCTTGGACAGGTCGTACACGTAACCGATTGCGTAGGCGTCGGAATCAGCGCTGCTGTTCTTGTTGTCGTAACGAGCGTACGAACCGATCAGCTTGCCAGGACCCACGGGAGCCGTCAGAGCCAGCATCCAGGTGTCGAACTTGGCGTTCGAGGTAGCGCCGCCCTTTTCCGAGTGGTATGCGAAGGCAGGCTTCACGACACCCAGGTCGTACGAAGCACCCAGGCTCCAGGTCTTCAGGTCGTTGGCCAGGTTCACGCTGCTGTAGCCGTTGTTCACAACGCCAGCCTTGACGCGGTCAGCCGCCAGGGTCACGCTGATGGGACCGTTGTCATAGCTAGCGGACAGACCCATGTAGCGGCCCGAGCTGTTGTTGCCAGCTTGCTCGCCGAAACCGTAGTGGGCCATTGCAGAGAAGCCGCCCAGGTTGCCGGGGGTGATGTAGCTCACGCCGTTGCTCACGCGAACGGTGGTCCAGCCTTGCAGGGAAGCCAGGCCGACTTGACCGAAGGGGTCGTACGAAGTGGGCTTGGCATAGCCAGCAGCCAGTTCACGGCCCAGGCGCACTTCACCGAAGTTGCCAGCAAGGCTGATGGTCGAGCGACGCGAGAAAGCGAAGCCAGGGCCAGGGTTGTTGGCGCCAGCGCCGGTACCGGTGTCAGGCGAAATAGCGCCTTCCAGCCAGAAGCCAGCCTTCAGACCACCACCGAGGTCTTCCACACCGCGGAAGCCCAGACGGCTGGAGGAGTTGCCGCTTTGCGTCACGCCGGTCACCGAGTTGGTGGCCGACACATGGCCAACGCCCACGTCAACGATACCGAACATGGTGACAGACGACTGAGCCATTGCAGCGCCGGAAGCAGCCAGCACGGCCAAGGCGATCAGGGATTTTTTCATTTCGAAGTACTCCAAGGTTTAACGTAGGGCACCGGTACGGGAGGGAAGACAAGAGGCGACTCCTGCCATGCACCGCCGGTTGCCCGGGCCAACCTCCTGGTAGGGAAGTTGTGGTCTATTGCACCAGACGGCGCCCCCTTTCGCAAAGAAATTCCCCCACAATGTCCGTCAAACCAGGATTTCGTTGCAATGAAACAACACAGGACAAGATCCTTCCAAATCGGCCGTTCTTACGCCAGCACACCCATATTTCAGGCGCATGAAAGTATCCAAAAGAAACAACAACCTCAATCAACACCAACTAGGGTAAGACGAGCATGGACAAACTCCTGACCGCTGCCGACGCCGCCTTGCGCACGCTTTTTGCCACGCCGCGCGCCAGCGAAGACTCTCCCGCCGCACTCCTTCCCGCCACCGAGCTGGACCCGGATCAAAAACGCCTGTCGGGCGCCTTGATGCGCGTCAACCATGTGGGCGAGGTCTGCGCGCAGGCGCTCTACACCGCACAGGCTGCCGTGACCCGCGACCCGCAGCTGCGCGCCCATTTGCTGGACGCAGCACGCGAAGAAGGCGACCACCTGGCCTGGACGCGTGAGCGCCTGCAGGCCCTGGGCGACCGTCCCAGCCTGCTGAACCCGCTGTGGTACGCCGGCGCCTTTGCCGTCGGGCTGGTAGCGTCCAAGGTGAGCGACCGCGTGAGCCTGGGCTTTGTGGTGGAGACGGAAAACCAGGTGGCCGCGCACCTGCAGAGCCACCTGGAGCGCCTGCCCGCGCAGGACCTGGCCTCTCGCGCCGTGGTGGCGCGCATGAAGGCCGACGAAGAGCGCCACGCGGCCAACGCCTTGGCAGCGGGGGCGCTCACGCTGCCGGCGCCGGCGCGCGCGCTCATGAAAGCGGCCGCCAAGCTCATGACGACCACGGCACATTACGTTTGAAAACCTGGCTTACGCTTCTATAACGTCAAAACTGGTCGTGATCTCTGCCGTCTTGGCCAGCATGATGCTGGCCGAGCAGTATTTCTCGTGGCTCAGCGCGATGGCCCGCTCGACGGCCGCGGGCGCCAAATCTTTGCCGGTCACGGTGAAGTGCATGTGGATCTTGGTGAACACCTTGGGCTCGGCGGCGGCGCGCTCGGACGTGAGCCGGACGCTGCAGCCGCGCACGTCGTGGCGCCCACGCTTCAAGATCAGCACCACGTCATAGGCGGTGCAGCCGCCGGTGCCGGCCAGCACGGTCTCCATCGGGCGCGGCGCCAGGTTCTGGCCGCCGTTCTCGGGCTTGGCGGCGTCGGGCGCGCCGTCCATGGTCAGCACATGGCCGCTGCCCGTCTCCGCCACAAAACCCATGCCAGAACGGGTGCCCGCCGCCCCTGTCCAACTCACTGTGCATTCCATGCCGTGTTCTCCTTGTGGTGCATCATTGCCACGATTTGACCCAAAAAATGAATGGTTTTTGCTGCAACGCAACATCTGCCCGCCGGACTGCGTTAAACTCCATCGCAGCACAGCCCCCCAGCGCCAAATGCGCGGCGGGCCCACCCGGCAGGTACGCCCTGCCATGCAACGATTGTCTCCTCCATCTCCTCAAAAGGATGGATTCAGCCCCCGGCCTCACGGCCAGGGGCTTTTTTTTGGCCATGCGGCCCCGAAGGCGCGCGGTGCGCGCGCCTATGATGGCTGCCGCGCCAGGCCGCGCACCGCGCGGGCGGCGCCGTTTCGCACCCGACCATGACCCAGCATCTCACCCCCCTCGACTACCTGAAGAAAATCCTGACCGCGCGCGTCTACGACGTCGCGGTCGAGTCCGACCTGGACCCTGCCCGCAACCTGAGCCGGCGTCTGCACAACAAGGTGCTGCTCAAGCGCGAGGACCAGCAGCCCGTGTTCAGCTTCAAGCTGCGCGGCGCCTACAACAAGATGGCGCACCTCACGCCCGAGCAGCTGGCGCGCGGCGTGATCTGCGCCTCGGCCGGCAACCATGCCCAGGGCGTGGCCATGAGCGCACGCAAGCTCGGCACGCGCGCCGTGGTGGTCATGCCGACGACAACGCCGCAGCTCAAGGTCGATGCCGTGCAGGCGCTCGGCGGCGAGGTGGTGCTGCACGGCGAGAGCTATACCGACGCCTACGACCACGCGGCCGTGCTGCAGCAGGAGCAGGGCCTGAGCTTCGTGCACCCGTTCGACGACCCCGACGTGATCGCCGGCCAGGGCACGATCGCCATGGAAATCCTGCGCCAGCTGCAAAAGCTCGGCAGCAACCGGCTTGATGCCGTGTTCGTGGCGATTGGCGGCGGCGGCCTGATCTCGGGCGTGGCCAACTACATCAAGGCCGTGCGCCCCGACATCAAGGTGATCGGCGTGCAGATGAACGACTCGGACGCCATGGTGCAGTCGGTGGCGGCGGGCCACCGGGTCACGCTGCCCGACGTGGGCCTGTTCTCGGACGGCACGGCCGTCAAACTCGTGGGCGAGGAAACCTTCCGCATCGCGCGCGGTCTGGTCGACGACTACATGACCGTGGACACCGACGCCGTGTGCGCCGCGATCAAGGACATCTTTGTCGACACGCGCAGCATCGTCGAGCCGGCCGGCGCGCTGGCCGTGGCCGCGATCAAGCAGTACGTCGCCCAACACAAGACCAAGGGCGAGACCTACGCCGCCATCCTGTGCGGCGCCAACATGAACTTCGACCGCCTGCGCTTCGTCGCCGAGCGCGCCGAAGTCGGCGAGGAGCGCGAGGCGCTGCTGGCCGTGACCATCCCCGAGGAGCGCGGCAGCTTCAAGCGCTTTTGCGAAGTCATCGGCGGCCTGCCGGGCGGCCCGCGCAACGTTACCGAGTTCAACTACCGCATCCACGACGCGGCGCGCGCCCATGTCTTCGTGGGCCTGGCCACGCACGGCAAGGGCGAGTCGGAGAAGATCGCCAAGAACTTCCAGCGCCACGGCTTCGAGGCGCTGGACCTGACGCAGGACGAACTGGCCAAGGAGCACCTGCGCCACCTCGTGGGCGGCCACTCGGCGCTGGCGCAGGACGAGCGCCTGCTGCGCTTCGTCTTCCCCGAGCGCCCGGGCGCGCTGCTCAAATTTTTGAGCCTGATGCAGCCGACCTGGAACATCTCGCTGTTCCACTACCGCAACCAGGGCGCCGACTATGGCCGCATCCTCGTGGGCCTGCAGGTGCCACCCGGCGACGCCGCCGCGTTCGACGCCTTCCTGGCCACGCTGGGCTACCCGCACGTCGAGGAAACGCTGAACCCGGCCTACCGCCTGTTCCTGCAGGCGCCCGCCGTCCCGGCCTGATACTTCAAGCAAAAACAGCGTCCAGCGCTTACTCAGTCTGCGTTGGCAGCTATTGTTTTTGAGAAACAGCGACCCCATGCAAGCGTTTCGCCACTACCTGCTGGCCGTGCAGTTCTTCACGCGCATCCCCGTCACGGGGCGGCTGGCGGCGTGGGTGGGCTTCAGCCCGGCGCTGCTGCGCGCCAGCAGCGCGCACTTTCCGGGCGTCGGTTGGCTGGTGGCCGCGGTGGCGGCGGGCGTGTACGCGGCGCTGCAGTGGGCGCTCGGCGCGCAGCCGTTCGCGCCGCTCGTGGCCGCGGTCTTCAGCACCATCGCCACGGTGCTGGTAACAGGGGGCTTCCATGAAGACGGCCTCGGCGATGTGGCCGACGGCCTGGGCGGCAGCGCCCAGAAGGAGCGCGCGCTCGAGATCATGAAGGACTCGCGCATCGGCGCTTTTGGCGCCATGGCGCTGGTGCTGGCGCTGCTGGCCAAGACCAGCCTGCTGGCGCTGCTGGGCGCGCACAGCCTCGCCGCCGCGCTGTGCGCGCTGGTCGGCGGCCATGTGCTGTCGCGCTTTTGGCCGCTGGGGCTGGTGCGCGCCCTGCCGCATGTGGGCGACACCGCCACGTCCAAGAGCAAGCCGCTGGCCGACCAGATCAGCGCGCGCGCGCTGTGGGCTGCGGGTTTGTGGTGTTTTCTGCCTCTGGCCCTTGTCTGGCAAGCGCATTCAGCTCTCTTTCTGATAGCATGCGTGGCCTGCAGCGCGCTGGGCGCCGCGCACATGGCGCGGCGGTTTGCACGGCGCCTGCAGGGCTTCACCGGCGACTGCCTGGGCGCCGTGCAGCAGGTCAGCGAAGTGGGTTTTTACCTCGGCGCCGCGCTGGCGCTGGGGCCGCTGGCGCGCTGGGTGGGCGCGTGAGCGCCCGGCGCCTCTGGCTGGCGCGCCACGCTCAGCCACTGGTGGCCCCCGGCACCTGCTATGGCGCGCTCGACCTGCCGGCCGACGCCGCGGCCACGGCCGAGAGCGCGCGGCGCCTGGCCGCGGCCCTGCCGCACGGCCTGGCGGTGCGCCACTCTCCGCTACAAAGATGCGAGCTTCTGGCGCTTGCCCTGCAAGGGCTCAGGCCCGATCTGACGCTTCAAGCCGACGCGCGGCTGGCAGAGATGGACTTTGGCGCCTGGGAAGGCCGGCCGTGGGATGCCATGGCGCGCGCCGACATCGACGCCTGGACCGCCGCGTTCGCCACGCACCGCCCTGGCGGCGGCGAGGCGCTCGAGCGCATGCTGGCGCGCGTGGGCGCCGCGCTGCGGGACGCCCAGAGCCGCACCCACGGCGGGCGCGATGTGCTCTGGATCACCCACGCGGGCGTCGCGCGCTGCGTGCAGTGGCTGCTGCAGGCCGCGCCCGGCGCAGCGCTGCGTGCCGACGCCTGGCCGACCGCAGCGCCAGCGTTCGGCGCATGGACGGTGTGGGACCTGGAGTGAGACACCGGGGTGCGGCGCACCGATGCGCCCAGCGCCGTCACTGGCGCGCCGGCATCTCCAGCGTGATCGTGGCGGGGCCGTCCAGAGCCGGGCCCAGGCGGGCCTGGCGCGGGCCCAGCGACTGCAGCACCAGGCCGGCGTCGACCACGGCGCCGGCGCGAAACGGCTTGGCCGGCTGGCCGTCCACGGCGATCAGCGCCGCCCCGCCGCCACTGCTGCGGCCGGCGAGCACGCCCACCAGCGCAAAGCGGCTGGCCAGCGCCGGTGCCGTCGGCGCAGCGGCCGTGGACACGCCCAGCAGCCGCGCCATGGCCTGCGCGTCGGGGGCCGGCGGGGCTGCAGACACGGCCGGCACGGGCAGGCCCGAAGGCACGGCCAGCAGGCGCAGCGCCCAATAAAAGACGCTGGCCGCGGCCAGCGCCCACAGCGCCATGGTTGCCAGGCGCACGTTCCAACGGCCTTCGGTATTTGTCACCATCGCAGGATTATCATTCACGCGATCCGCGCGGCACACGCGCCTTGCCCCTACCGATTGCCCATTGCCATGAAACGCCCCCTCTCTCTTGCCCGCGCCGCGCGCCGCCATATCGCCCCGGGCTTCACCCTGATCGAACTGATGGTGGTGCTGGTCATCATCGGCGTGCTGGCCGCGCTGATCGTGCCCAACGTGCTCGACCGCGCCGACGACGCGCGCGTCACGGCGGCCCGCACCGATGTCACCAACCTCATGCAGGCGCTCAAGCTCTACCGCCTCGACAACCAGCGCTACCCCACGGGCGATCAGGGCCTGCAGGCCCTGATCGCCAAGCCCACGGCCGGCCCGCCGCCCCCCAACTGGAAGCCCTACCTCGACAAGCTGCCCAACGACCCCTGGGGCCGGCCTTACCAATACCTCAACCCTGGCGTCAAGGGCGAGATCGACGTGATGTCCTTGGGCGCCGACGGCCAGCCCGGCGGCGAAGGCAAGAACGCCGACATCGGCAGCTGGCAATAGCCGCACTTCCCCTGCCTGCGCTGCGGCGCCGGCACCACCCCATGCACCCCGCCACCCGCCGCCGCGCCCACGGCTTCACGCTGCTGGAGCTGTTGGTGGTCGTCAGCATCATGGCGCTGGCCACGGCCGGCGTGGGCCTGGCGCTGCGCGATCCGGGCCAGACACAGCTCGCGCGCGAAGGCGAACGGCTGGCGGCGCTGCTCGAATCGGCACGCGCGCAGTCGCGGGCCAGCGGCGTTCCGGTGCGCTGGCAGGCGGTGGCGGGAGGCTTTCGCTTTGACGGCGTGCGCGCCGGCACGCTGCCCGCGCAGTGGCTCAGCGCCGACACCCGGGTGCGCGGCGCCGCAGTGCTGGTGCTCGGGCCCGAACCGTTGATCGGCCCGCAGGCGGTGACGCTGTTTCTGCAAGACCACCCCGAGCGCGCCCTGCGCGTGGCCAGCGACGGTCTGCGCCCGTTCACTGCCGAGCCGGTGCCATGACGCAGCGCGGCTTCACCCTGGTCGAGGTGCTCGTGGCGCTGGCCATCGTCGCCATCGCGCTGCTCGCGGGGCTGCAGGCGACGAGCGCGCTCACGCGCAACGCGCAGCGCCAGGCCGACGTGCTGCTGGCCCACCTGTGCGCCGAGAACGAGCTGGTGCAGGTGCGCCTGTCGCGCCAGATGCCGTCCGTCGGCGACAGCCAGCACAGTTGCGTGCAGGCCGGACGCGAGTTCACGGTCGCCGTGGCGGTGCGGCCGACGCCCAACCCGAGCTTCCGGCGCGTCGATGCGCAGGTGCTGGCCGAAGGCAGCCCGGTGCTGCGCCTGTCGACCATCGTGGGGCGGCGCTAGATGGACACCCGGACGCGCGCGCGCGGCTTCACCCTGGTCGAGCTGCTGGTGGCCCTGGCCGTGATGGCCTTGCTGGCCATCGTGAGCTGGCGCGGCCTCGACGGCATGGTGCGCTCGCAGGAACAGACGCGCCAGCGCGGCGACGCCCTGCTGGTGCTGCAGGCGGCCCTGGCGCAGTGGGGCACCGACCTCGATGCGCTGCTGCCACTGGAGCACACCGTGCCCATTGCCTGGGACGGACAGGTGCTGCGCCTCACGCGCCGCAGCAGCGCCGTGCCGGACCCCGGTGCCCTGGTGGTGGCTTGGGCGCAGCGCAATGTGCAGGGACAGGGCCAGTGGCTGCGCTGGCAGTCTGCGCCGCTGCGCACGCGCGCCGAGTGGCAGCAGGCCTGGCAACAGGCCGCCCTCTGGGCGCGCAACCCGGGTGCGGCCGAAAAGCGCGGCGAGGTGGCCCTGCTTCCGCTGGCCGGCTGGCAGGTGTTCTATTACCGCCGCGACGCCTGGACCAACCCGCAGTCGAGCAGCGACGCGTCCGCACCCTCCGGCGCCCCTGGTGCGCCTGGTGCGCCCGGCGCCCCGAATGCGCCCGCTGCCCCGAGCGCGGACACCACCATCCCCGACGGCGTGCGCCTGCAGCTGGACCTGCCGCCGGGCGCGGGGCTGGCGGGGCCGGTCATGCGCGACTGGGTGAATCCGCTGCGCGGCGGCGGCAAGTCATGAGCGTGCGTCCACGCCAGGCCGGCGCCGCCCTGCTGGCCGCGATGCTCACCGTGACGCTGGTGGCCACCTTTGCCGCCAGCGCCATGTGGCAGCAGTGGCGCGCCATCGAGGTCGAGACCGCCGAGCGGGCGCGCGTGCAATCGGCCTGGATCCTGGTCGGCGCGCTCGACTGGTCGCGCCTGATCCTGGCCGAAGACCGCAACGCCGGCGGCGCCGACTACTTGGCCGAACCCTGGGCCGTGCCGCTCGAAGAAGCCCGCCTGTCGACCTTTTTGGCGGCCGAGGGCGGCGTGGCGCAGCAACCCGACGCCAGCACCGACACCAGCGATGCCTTCCTGTCGGGCCAAATCATCGACCTGCAATCGCGCCTGAACCTGGCCAACCTGGTGGTGGACGGCGCCGTGCAAAAGGACGTGCTGGCACAGTTCCAACGCCTGTTCGCACGCCTGGGCCTGCCGCCGGCGGCAGCGGGCTCCCTGGCCGAGTCGCTGCGCCTGGCCCAGCAGGCCGGCAGCAACAATGCCGAGCTGCCGCTGATGCCACAAACCTTGGCACAACTGACCTGGCTGGGCCTGGCGCCCGCCACCGTGGCCCTGCTTGCGCCGCATGTGACGCTGCTGCCGCGGCCCACCCCGGTCAACCTGAACACCGCAGGCGCCGAGGTGCTGATGGCCTGCATCGACGGACTGGGCCAGGCCGGCGCCAACAAGCTGATGGCGGTGCGTGAGATCCAGCACTTTCGCAGTGTGCAAGAGGCGCGCGCGCTGCTGGGCAGCGGTGCCACGGTGGGCAATGCGGCGCTGGGCGTGCGCTCGGACTACTTTGAAGTGCGTGGCCGGCTGCGCCTGGGCGACGTGACGGTGCAGGAGCGCTCGCTGGTGGTGCGCGACGGCGCCACCGTGCGCGCCCTGTGGCGCGAACGCGGCGCCACCGCGTGGGCCGGGGCAGCTGCGGCGCCCACAACGCCGTGAACGCGCCCCGCCAGCGGCTCCAGCACGCGCCGTCCGGCAGCAGACGTCCAGATACACCCACGACACAACCGACCTCTACAATGGCCCGCCACTGTCTTCCATGAGCACCCTGATCCTCCACCTGCCCCTGGCGCGCCTGGGGCCTAACACCGAATTGCGCTACACGCTGAGCGCCGACGGCCACCACGCCAGCGGCCACGCCAGCGCACGCGCGGCCCAGTTGCCCGAGTCCGGCCGCGCTGCCGGCGAGGTGGTGGCCGTGGTGCCGGCGCGTGCGCTGTCGTGGCAACGCGTGCAGTTGCCGCAAGGCGTGGGCCGCCAGTCGCCGCGCCTGCGCGCCGTGCTCGAAGGCCTGCTCGAAGAGCGCCTGCTCGACGACCCTGAACAGCTGCACTTTGCGCTGGAGCCCGGCGCCCGGCCCGGCACGCCCGCCTGGGTGGCCATTTGCGACCGCGCCTGGCTGCGCGAAGCGCTGCAGGTGCTCGAAGCCGCGGGCCGCCCGGCCACGCGCGTGGTGCCCGAATTTGCGCCGGGCGCCACCGCCAGCGGCCAGAGCGAGATGTTCGCGCAGGGCACGCCCGAAGACGCGCAGCTGGTCGTCACCGGCCACGGCGCCGACCTGGGCGTGGCCGTGCTGCCCCTGTCGGGCGCCGCGCTGGCGCTGGCCGGCGCCAGCGAAGACGACCCCGTGCCCGTGCGCGCCGAACCCGCCGTGGCCGCGCTGGCCGAGCGCGTGCTGGCGCGCCCCGTGCAGCTCGAGAGCGCGAGCGAGCGCGCCCTGCAGGCCGCGCGCAGCGACTGGGATCTGGCGCAGTTCGACCTGGCCAGCTCGGGCCGCACGCGCACGCTACGCAAGGCCGGCTCGCTGGCCGGCGCCGTGCTGCGCGCGCCGCAGTGGCGCGCCGCGCGCTGGGGCGCCGCCGTGCTGGTGCTGGCGCACGTGGTGGGCCTCAATGCCTGGGCCTGGCAAGAGCGCCAGGCGCTCGCCGCCAAGCAGGGCGGCGTGCGCCAGGCCCTCACCGCCACCTTCCCGCAGGTGCGCCTGGTGGTGGATGCGCCCGTGCAGATGGAGCGCGAACTGGCCCTGCTGCGCCTGTCCGCCGGTGCCCTGTCGGCCAGTGACCTCGAACCCCTGCTCGCCGCCACCGCCGGCGTCCTGCCCGCCGCCTGGCAGGCCAGCGCCATCGACTACAGCGCCGGCGCGCTGCGCCTGCGCGGCCCCGCGCTCAGCGCCGAAGAGCAGGGCCGCGCCACCGCCGCCGCGCGCGCCAGCGGCTACCAACTGGACACCGAGGGCGACAGCCTGCGCGTGCGCGCCGGAGCCACGCCATGAGCCCCCAGGCCGTCTCCCACGCCACCGCCGCGCAGCTGCGCACGCGCTGGCAGGCCCTGGCCCCGCGCGAGCGCCGTCTGGTGCGCGCTGCGTCCGCCGCCATTGCGCTGGCCCTGCTGTGGTGGGTCGGCATCGCGCCGGCGCTCCAAACGCAGCGCACCGCGCCCGCACGCCATGCGGAGCTGGATGCGGAGCTGCAGCGCATGCAGGCGCTGCAGGCCGAGGCCCAGCAACTCCAAGGCACGCCGCGCGCCGATCCCGACAACGCCCGGCGCGCGCTGGAAAGCGCGGTGACCGAACACCTGGGCGGCAGCGCCCGCCTCAGCCTCTCCGGCGACCAGGCCACCGTCACGCTCAAGGGCACGCCGGCCGATGCGCTTGCGCCCTGGCTGGCGCAGGTGCGCAGCAACGCGCACGCCGTGCCGCAAGAGGTGCACCTGGTGCGCAGCGGCGCCGCAGCGGCCGAAGGCCGCCGCACCACGGCGCTGTCCGACCTGCCCGCTGCCGCCCCCGCCCCGCTCTGGGATGGCACGCTGGTGCTGGCCCTGCCGCCGCGCTGAACGGACCCGCCGGCCTGCGCGCCCTCCTGCCCGCCATGACATCCCTGTTCCGCCCCCGTGTCCTGCCACGCA
>NZ_MWOM01000166.1:0-777 GCF_012931925.1 Acidovorax sp. SRB_24 | reverse complement strand
CACGGCCACGGCGGGGTCGGAGACGGCCATGGTGCCGGCGATCCAGCCCAGCAGCATGCCGCCGAAGGTGATGATGGCCGGGAAGCGGTCCATGAGCTTGATGACCAGCTGGCTGCCCCAGACGATGATCGGGATGCTGATCACGAGGCCAAAGATGACCAGCGGCATCTCATGGTGGTCGGCCGCGCCCTGGGCCGCGCCGGCAATGGCGATCACGTTGTCGATGCTCATTACCAGGTCGGCGACGATGATGGTCTTGACGGCGGCGAGCAGCTTGTCGCTGGCGGTGATGTTGCTGTGGTCGTCGTCCGGATCGGGGGCCAGCAGCTTGACGCCGATCCACACCAGCAGCGCCGCGCCGGCGAGCTTGAGGAACGGGATGGCCAGCAGCGTGAGAGCGAAGTAGATCAGCACGACGCGCAGGACGATGGCGCCGGCCGTGCCCCACAGGATGCCCTTGGTGCGTTGCTGCGCCGGCAGCTTGCGGCAGGCCAGGGCGATGACGACGGCGTTGTCGCCGCCGAGCAGGATGTCGATCATCACGATTTGACCGACCGCGACCCAGAATTCTGGGGTCATGAATTGTTCCATGGAGTCCTCTTGGTTTCCGTATCAATGCAGCGTGCCGGCCGGGTCGATGGCGTGCTGCACCCGGATGGGTGGCTCCAGGGAGCGTTGCGGATGCCTTCGACCAAACCTGCGCGGGTTCAGATCGAAGGTCTTGCTCAGCGGCACAGTGTGTGCACCGCCCGACAGGCCGGAAGCGCTTGCGGCGCT
>NZ_MWOM01000127.1:0-3874 GCF_012931925.1 Acidovorax sp. SRB_24 | reverse complement strand
GGCGCGCCGGCCGCGCGTGCGCTGTGCAGCGTGGGCGCGCGCTCGGGCTCCAGGGCCACCACATGGGCGCGGCTCTCGACCCAGGCGGCCACCCCTGCGATCAGGCCGCCGCCGCCCACGCTGACCATCACGGTGTCGGGCGGCCGACCGCCCTGCTCTTCCATCTCCTGCGCCAGCGTGCCCGCGCCGGCCACCACCTCGGGCTGGTCGTAGGCGTGCGCGAGCAACGCGCCCGTGGCCTGCTGGCGCTCAAGGCAGGCCTGCAGGGCTTCGGAATACGCCGCCCCCGCCACCACCACGTCGGCGCCCAGCGCGCGCAGGCGCGCGCGCTTGGCCTCGGGCGACACCTCGGGCACATAGACCTCGCAGCGCACGCCCAGCGCCTGCGCCGCCGCGGCCACGGCAATGCCGGCATTGCCGCCCGAAGCGATGACGACGCCGCTGGCCGGCACCGGGTTGGCCAGCAGCCGGTACAGCATGCCGCGCGCCTTGAAGCTGCCGCCCACCTGCAGGTGCTCCAGTTTGAGCCAGACCTCGGCGCAATCGACTCCCAGCTGCCGGCCCGCCACGCGCCACATCGGCGTGGTGCGCAGGAAGTCGGCCTGGGTGGCGAACTGGCGGCGGGCGGCGGCGATGGCGGCGCGGTCGATCATGGTTCTGGCTCCGGGAAGGCAAGGCTGGGCAGTGTAGGTGCGCCGGCGCTCCGCAGGAGCGTGCACCACTTTTAGCCCTGGCTGCCGATAACATGGCCACGGGGGCTCCGCCGCCCGCATGCAGGAGGATCCATGTTCTTTGTCTTCGGCCCTTCGGGGCAGATGTACCGCGGCGGCCCTGAAAAGCTGTCCCAGGTGGCGCCCGTGCGCCGCGTGCAGCGGCCGCAGGCCTTGCGCGCCGGCCGCGTCGATGTGCCCGCGCCCGGCGCCGAGGCCGCGCCGGGCCATGCCCCGGCCAGCATCCACCTGCGCGCGCAGGACGCCATGGCCGCCTACGCGCAGACCGTGCAGGGCCCGCAGGAGGCGCGCCGGCCGCTGACCCGCGTGCGCGACGTGATGACCGCCGGTGCACTGACGGTGCCCCCCGATGCGCGCGCGGAACACGCCTGGCAGCAGCTGGCGCAGCACCGCATTGCGCAGGCCCCCGTGGTCGATGCGCAGGGCCAGGTGGTGGGGTTGCTGCTGCGCGCCGACCTGGCGCCGCCGGACCTGTTGCCCCAGCCCGGCGCGGTGGGCGACGCGGTGCGGCGGGCGCGCCGCCCGGTCGCCGAGGTGATGGTGAGCCCGGTGCCCACGGTGTCGCAGGACGCCGAACTGCGCCGCGTGGCCAGCGTGCTGCTCGACACCGGCCTGCCCGGCCTGCCGGTGACCGACGCGGCGGGCGTGCTCTCCGGCTTCATCTCGCGCACCGACATCCTGCGCGCCGTGGCGGCCGATCCGCCGCTCGACCTGTGGAGCTGAGGCGCCACGGAAGTTTCAGTGAAATCGGCCTCTAACGCTTATGCAGCCAGCGCAAATAGCTATCAATAAGAAGCAATCAATGCCCTGCGGCACCGGTCTCCGGGCGGCGATCGGCCAGCTGCAGGCCGGTGGCGGCATCGATCTTGAGCCCCTTGGGCAGCGGGAATTTCACGGTTTCCTGTATGCCGTCCATGGTGCGCACCGACACCGCGCCCAGCGCCTTGATGCGCGCAATCACCTGCTTGACCAGCACTTCCGGGGCTGACGCGCCCGCCGTGAGGCCCACGCGCGCGATGCCGTCAAACCACTCGGGGCGCAGTTCGTTGGCACCGTCGACCATGTAGGCCGTGGTGCCCAGCTTGGCCGCGAGCTCGCGCAGGCGGTTGCTGTTGGAGCTGGTGGGGCTGCCCACCACGATGACCAGCTCGACCTGCGGGCTCAGCAGCTTGACCGCGTCCTGGCGGTTTTGCGTGGCATAGCAGATGTCCTGCTGCTTGGGCTCGCGCACGCTCGGAAAGCGCGCGCGCACGGCGGCCATGATCTCGGCCGCATCGTCCACCGAGAGCGTGGTCTGCGTGACCACGGCCAGGCGCTCGGTCTGCAGTGGCTGCACATGCGCCACATCCTGCACGTCTTCGACCAGGTGGATGCCGCTGTCGAGCTGGCCCATCGTGCCTTCGACCTCGGGGTGGCCCTTGTGGCCGATCATGATGAACTCGTAGCCGTCCTGCGCCAGCTTGGCCACCTCGACGTGCACCTTGGTCACCAGCGGGCAGGTCGCGTCAAAAATGCTAAAGCCGCGCGCGCGCGCCTCGGCCTGCACCGCCTTGCTCACGCCGTGCGCGCTGAACACCAGCGTGGCGCCCGGCGGTACGTCGTCCAGGTCTTCGATGAACACCGCGCCCTTGGCCTTGAGGTCGTTGACCACATAGGTGTTGTGCACGATCTCGTGGCGCACGTAGATCGGCGCGCCGAACTTCTGCAGCGCGCGCTCGACGATCTCGATGGCGCGGTCCACGCCCGCGCAGAAACCGCGCGGCTCGGCCAGCAAAACCTCTTGGGGGTGTTTCACAGCACGCCGATCACTTGCACTTCGAACGTCACCGGCTGGCCTGCCAGCGGGTGGTTGAAGTCAAAGCGCACGGCGCCCTCGCGCAGCTCGATCACCGTGCCGGCATAGCTGCCCAGGCCGTCGGGGGTCGGGAAGCTGACCACGTCGCCCACTTGGTACTGCTCGTCGGGGTCGCCCAGCTCGCTCAGCAGCTGGCGCGCCACCCACTGCTGCATCTCTGCGTTGCGCTCGCCGAAAGCCTCGCCGGCGGCCAGCTCGAAGGTGGCGCGCGCACCCTCGGCCAGGCCCTGCAGGCGCTGCTCCATCGCCGGCGACAGCTCGCTGTTGCCCAGCGTCAGCGTGGCCGGTTTGTCGGCAAAGGTGTTGATGACGTCGCCGGCGGGGCCCGCCAGACGGTAATGCAGGGTCAGGAATGAGCCCGGTTGAACAGTTGCCATGGGTGCCTCTATAAACTGGCGCCATTTTAGAACCCGTCCCGCGTTCCATGCCCCTCAAAGACCTTCCCACCGACGCCCAACCGCGCGAGAAGCTGCTCTCGCGCGGCCCCGCGGCGCTGGCCGACGCCGAGCTGCTGGCGATCCTGCTGCGCACGGGCATGGCGGGCAAGGGCGTGCTGCAACTGGCCGAGGAGCTGCTGAGCCCACCCGCCACCTGCCCCGAGACGGGCCGCGCCCGCGGCGGCTTCGGCGGCATTGCCGGCCTGCTGCACACCAGCAGCGACGACCTGCGCCGCACCAAGGGCCTGGGCCCGGCCAAGCGCGCCGAACTGGTGGCCGTGATGGAGCTGGCGCGCCGGGCGCTGGCACAGCAGCTGCGCCAGCGCGAGGCGTTCGACTCGCCCGAGGCGGTCAAGCACTACCTGCAGCTGCACCTGGCGCACAAGGGGCACGAGGTGTTTGCGGTGCTGTTCCTCGACAGCCAGCACCGGCTGCTGGCGCTCGAAGAGCTGTTTCGCGGCACGCTGACGCAGACCAGTGTCTACCCACGCGAAGTGGTGCTGCGCGCCCTGCACCACCAGGCCGCTGCCGTGGTGCTGGCGCACAACCACCCCAGCGGCAGCGTGCAGCCCAGCCGCGCCGACGAGGCGCTGACGCAGACCCTCAAGGCCACGCTGGCCCTGGTGGACGTGCGCGTGCTCGACCACATCATCGTGGCGCCGGGGCAGGCGCTGTCGATGGCAGAGCAGGGGCTGGTGTGAGCGAGCACCAGCGCACGGCACTGCAGACCGCGCTGGACCGCGCCTTGGGCGTGGCACCTGCGGCCGCGCCACCGCCCGCGCCCACTGCGGCAAGCGGCGCCAACCGCGCCAGTGTGCGCGCCGCTGCGGCAGCCGCTGCAGCAGCGCGGG
>NZ_MWOM01000057.1:0-24808 GCF_012931925.1 Acidovorax sp. SRB_24 | reverse complement strand
CACGCCGGCCAGCGCCAGCATGGCGCAGGCATAGGCGCCCGCCAGCGCCCCCAGCGCCACACCGGCCGCGTACTGGCCGCGCGTGCCCAGGCGCTGCAGCAGCGTCTTCAGGCTGCAGGCGGCCACCAGCCAGGCCAGCGTGGCGGGCAGGGCGCCGCCAGTCAGCAGCGCCAGGCGCGCCAGCCAGTCCAGCAGCGTGTCGGCCCCGTACATCGCGCCCACGCCCAGCACCGTTTCGACGAACAGCACGGCGCGCAGCACCACGCCGACTTCGCAGGCGTCGAACACCAGCGCGCGCCGCACTTTGGCGTGCGCGCGGGGCCTTGGAGGCAAGGATTCGAGATCTTGCGGCAGGGTCGATAAAATTTGCGGGTTTTGCATTGCGGCATCCGGGCGTCCCGGGTGTCTGTTCCACCGGATTATTGCCCCACCATGCCTACCAGCTCCACCCCGCCGCCGTCCCACAACCAGCTCGACACCAAGGCGCAGGCCTGGTCGGCGCTTTTCTCGGAGCCCATGAGCGACCTGGTCAAGCGCTACACCTCGAGCGTGTTCTTCGACAAGCGGCTGTGGCAGGCCGACATCGCGGGCAGCCTCGCACATGCCGAGATGCTGGCCGCGCAGGGCATCATCGGCGCGGGCGACCATGCCGACATCGAGCGCGGCATGGCGCAGATCACCGCCGAGATCGAGTCCGGCGGCTTTGACTGGAAGCTCGACCTCGAAGACGTGCACCTGAACATCGAGGCACGCCTGACGCAGCTCGTGGGCGATGCCGGCAAGCGCCTGCACACCGGCCGCAGCCGCAACGACCAGGTCGCGACCGACGTGCGCCTGTGGCTGCGCGGCGAGATCGACCTGATCGGTGGCCTGCTGACCGACCTGCAAAAGGCGCTGGTCGACACCGCTGCCCAGAATGTCGACATGATCCTGCCCGGCTTCACGCACCTGCAGGTGGCGCAGCCCGTGAGCTTTGCCCACCACCTGCTGGCCTATGTGGAAATGTTTGCGCGCGATGCCGAGCGCATGCAGGACGTGCGCCGCCGCGTCAACGTGCTGCCGCTGGGCAGCGCGGCGCTGGCCGGCACCACCTACCCGCTCGACCGCGAGCGCGTGGCGCGCACGCTGGGCATGGACGGCGTGTGCCAGAACAGCCTGGACGCCGTGAGCGACCGCGACTTCGCGATCGAGTTCACGGCTGCCGCGAGCCTGTGCATGGTGCACATCAGCCGCTTCAGCGAAGAGCTGATCCTGTGGATGAGCCAGAACTTCGGCTTCATCAAGATCGCCGACCGCTTCACCACCGGCTCGTCGATCATGCCGCAGAAAAAGAATCCCGACGTGCCCGAACTCGCACGCGGCAAGACCGGCCGCGTGGTCGGCCACCTGATGGGCCTGATCACGCTGATGAAGGGCCAGCCGCTGGCCTACAACAAGGACAACCAGGAAGACAAGGAGCCGCTGTTCGACACCGTCGACACCTTGAAGGACACGCTGCGCATCTTCGCCGAGATGGTCGGCGGACAGCTGAACCCGGCCACGGGCGCGAAGGAGGGCGGCATCACCGTCAACGCCCAGGCCATGGAAGACGCCGCCAAGAAGGGCTACGCCACCGCCACCGACCTGGCCGACTACCTGGTCAAGAAGGGCCTGCCGTTCCGCGACGCCCATGAAACCGTGGCCCACGCGGTCAAGGCGGCGGTGTCCCACGCGTGCGATCTGTCGGAGCTGCCGCTGGCCGTGCTGCAGGGCTTCCACCCGCAGATCGAAAAAGACGTGTACGAAGTGCTGAGCCTGCGCGGCTCGCTCAACGCGCGCAAAACGCTGGGCGGCACCGCGCCGGCGCAGGTGCGCGCGCAGATCGCGCGGCACCAGGCGCGCCTGGGTTGAGGGCTGGCGCAGCGGTTTGAGCCAAACAGGGCTCTGACGCTTGCCTGGCAAGCGCTGGCAGCTCTCTTTTTCATAGTGCAAGATGCCCGCCGTGGGCACGGACGGGCGCCGGCGCCCGCCGCGCCCTGCCGCACCGCGCGCAGGCGGCTATCGTGCTGCGCTGGTGTTCATCCATTTCATTCCTGGAGGGAGTCGGATATGTTGTCTTCACGTCGCACCCTGTTGGCGCGCGCCCTGCGCTGCGCCGGCGCCCTGGCCGCGGGTCTGGCCTTGTCCACCGCCATGGCGCAGACGGCCAAGCCCGTGCGCATCCTGGTCGGTTTTCCGGCCGGGGGCGGCTCGGATGCGATCGCGCGCTTGCTGGCCGACAAGCTCAAGGACCAGATCCACGCGCCCGTGGTGGTCGACAACCGTCCCGGCGCCGGTGGCCAGATCGCGGCGCAGGCGCTCAAGGGCGCGCCCGCCGACGGCCGCACGCTGTTCCTCTCGCACGACCACACCATCTCGATCCTGCCACTGGTCACCCGCAACCCCGGCTACGAGCCGGTGCGCGACTTCGTGCCCGTGGCCGGCATCGCCACCTTCGTCAACGCCTTTGCCGTCTCGGGCGGCACGCCGGCCCCGAACTTTGGTGCTTACGTGGACTGGGTCAAGGCGCAGGGCGGCGGCAAGGGTGCAGTGGGCATTCCGGCGCCGGCGTCCACGCCCGAGTTTCTGGTCCAACTGATCGGCCAGAAATACCAGCTCGACTTGGTGGCCGCGCCCTACCGCGGCAGCGCCCCGATGGTGGCCGACATGCTGGGCAACCAGATCGCGGCCGGCGTGGGCTCGGTGCAGGTCTTCATCGAAAACCACAAGGCCGGCAAGATCCGCGTGGTGGCGGTGCTGGGCGGCAAGCGCCAGGCCGCGATGCCCGAGGTGCCGACGTTTTCTGAGCTCGGCCTCAAGGGCTTCGAAGACCTGCCGTATTACGGCCTGTACGCGCCCAAGGGCACGCCGCAGCGCGAGCTCAACCGCCTGTCGGTCGCGGTCTCGAAGGTGCTGCTGCTGCCCGAGGTGCGCAAGCAGCTCACCGACCTGGGCCTCACCATGGACTACATGACCCAGCAGCAGCTGGCCGCGCGCGAGCGCGCCTATACCCAGGCGTGGACGCGCATCATCCAGGGCAGCGGCTTCCAGCCGCAGTGACGCAGGCCGCGGGCCAACGCGCTCGCGGCGCGCTCAGAGCAGGCTGTCGCGCTGCTGCTCGGCGCGCGAAGCACCTACGGCGCTCTCGACCTGTCTGACCTCTTCGGGCGGCGGTCCCATACTCCTTGGCAGGTCCAACGAACAGGGGCGCGCGGGCGCCGCGCCTGCTCTCAGGCGAGGGTGCGCAGCTTGGGTTCGCGCTCCCACTGGCGCGTCTTGGCGGCGGCAACGAAGGCCGCGGTGTCGGACGGGTCGAGCACGCCGGCGTCAGGCTCGATGCCCGCAGCCTGCACGATAGCCTGCGAGCCCTTGCAGGCGGCAATTGCCTTGAGGTGGCCAAACGCATCGCGGAACCAGTTCACCGCTGCGGCTTCGCGTGCCAGCTTGCCGCCTTGTTCGGGCGCCAGCACCGACGCCACGGCATCAAAAAGGGGCGAAGGCATGCCCGCCAGCTGCCCATCGGCGCTCAGGTGCTTGCCATCGTCGAGCACCGCTCCGCCCACCTTGGGCGCCACGATCTTCACGCTGGCGCCTTCCTTTTCAATGGCTTTCTGCAGCGCGGCGATGGATTTGGCGCTGGAGCCATCGGCCACCAGAATGCCGACGCAGCGGCCGTTGAGCGTGTTTTTCATGCGCGCAATCAACGCCGTGGCGGGCGAGAGCGGCAGGTCCTGCGGCGCCACCGCGGCGGGCGGGGCCGGCGGCAGGGCGCTCAGGCCCAGGCCATCGGCCACGCGCTGGGCCAGCGTCTCGTCAATGTGGCGCAGCTGCCCCACCACGGCTTCGCGCACGCGCACTGTCTCGACCTTGGACAGCTCGAACACCAGCGCCGAGGCCAGGTGCGCCTGCTCGACCTTGCTCTGGCTGCGGTAGAACATCCGCGCCTGGCTGAAGTGGTCGGCAAAGCTCTCGGCACGCACGCGGCCCTTGGCACCGTCGCCGGCGGGCTCGGCAAAGGCGCGCGTGCCCACGGCCTGCGAGGCCCGCGGCGTGTCGGGCTGCAGGCTGCTGGGCTCGTAGTTGACCCGGCCCTGGGGCTGGCGCATCTGCATGTGGCCGTCGCGCTGCAGGTTGTGGAACGGGCATTGCGGCGCGTTGACCGGGATCTGCGTGAAGTTCGGCCCGCCCAGGCGGATCAGCTGCGTGTCGAGGTACGAAAACAGCCGCCCCTGCAGCAGCGGGTCGTTCGAGAAGTCGATGCCGGGCGGCACGTTGGCCGGGCAGAACGCGATCTGCTCGGTTTCGGCAAAGAAGTTGTTGGGCCAGCGGTTGAGCACCATGCGGCCGATGGTTTTGAGCGGCACCAGCTCTTCGGGCACGATCTTGGTCGGGTCGAGGTGGTCGAACGGGAAGCTGGCCGCTTCGTCTTCGGTGAACAGCTGCACCGCCAGCTCCCATTCTGGGAAGTTGCCGGCCTCGATGGCCTCAAACAGGTCGCGGCGGTGAAAGTCGTTGTCCGCGGCCTGGAGCTTCAGGGCCTCGTCCCACACGGTGGACTGCAGACCCAGCTTGGGGCGCCAGTGGAACTTGACGAAGGTGCTGCGGCCCTGTGCGTCGAGCAGGCGAAACGAGTGGATGCCAAAGCCTTCCATCATGCGCAGGCTGCGCGGAAGGGTGCGGTCGCTCATCTGCCACATCACCATGTGCATGGCTTCGGGCATCAGCGAGATGAAGTCCCAGAAGGTGTCGTGCGCGCTCGCCGCTTGCGGGAATGCACGGTCGGGCTCCATCTTCACCGCGTGCACCAGGTCCGGAAATTTCATCGCGTCCTGGATGAAGAACACCGGAATGTTGTTGCCCACCAGGTCCCAATTGCCTTCGCTGGTGTAGAACTTGACGGCAAAGCCGCGCACATCGCGCGGCGTGTCGACCGAGCCGGCGCCGCCGGCCACGGTGGAAAAGCGCGCAAACAGCGGCGTTTGCTTGCCGACCTCGGTGAGCACCTTGGCCGTGGTGTATTGCGCGAGCGACTCGGTCAGTTCAAAAAAACCGTGCGCGCCCGAGCCGCGCGCATGCACCACGCGCTCGGGGATGCGCTCGTGGTCAAAGTGGGTGATTTTTTCGCGCAGGATGAAGTCTTCCAGCAGCGTGGGACCCTTCGGCGTGGCGCGCAGCGAATTCTGGTTGTCGGCAATGGCAATGCCCAGCTGCGTGGTCAGCACCGGGTGGCTGCCGTCGGCCTGCTGCTGCAGTTCGCCACCTTCGCCGTGGGGGGCCTTGGATGGATTGGCGGCCGAGGCGGCCGCAGGGGTGCCGCTGGCATGGCGACGTGGGGGTGGGGACTTGGGCATGCGAAACGCTCCTCAAAGGAAGGTCAGGGGGCAGCCGCCATCTTCAGATGCCATCGGTACCCGGCGGGTAGGACACCGCGCCATGCACGTGTCGGCGCCGGGTCGGGGCAGGGCGGGCGCGTCCGCGGATGGAGCACCGGGCAAGTTTCATGCCCATGGCATGCAGTCGTCCGTGGCACGGTGCTTGCCACTGCAGCGGCGCGCTTGCTACGCGACCCAATGGGTGCCATAAAGCGCTGTGCGCCATTTTTTCGGCCTGGTTTCAGCATCCGCACCCTGGCGCTGGGGTTTGCGTCTTGCTTCTGTCTTTCGAGATCGGCCCAGCATGCCTGACACACCTTCTGCCAATGCCGCCCCGCCTGGCGCGGGCGCCCCGCCCGCCACGCCATTCACGCCGCCGCCGGCCGGGCCGGGGCGCGCACCTTTCACCACGATGGCGCCGCAGGTGGTGGTGCCAGCGCTGCTGGTGCTGGGCGTGCTGCTGGTGTTCTGCGGTGTGTTTCCCCAGCGCGCCGACCGTTTTTTCTTGGGCGCGCAGGCTTGGGTGACGGGCCATTTCGACTGGCTCTACACCGTGGCAGTCACCGCGTTTCTGGTGTTTCTGGTGCTGGTGGCGGTCAGCCGCTATGGCGACATCCGCCTGGGGCCGGACGACGCCGTGCCCGAGTTCAGCTTCGTGTCGTGGACGGCCATGCTGTTTGCCGCCGGCATGGGCATCGGCCTGATGTACTTTGGCGTCGGCGAGCCGCTGCAGCACTACCTCAAGCCCCCCACGCAGATCGGCGGCACCCCTGCGGCGGCGCGTGAGGCGCTGGCGTCGACCTTCTTTCACTGGGGTTTCCACGCCTGGGCGGTGTACGGCACCATGGGCCTGGTGCTGGCCTACTTCGGCTTTCGCTACAACCTGCCGCTGACGCTGCGCTCGGGCCTGTACCCGCTGCTGAAAGACCGCATCAACGGCCCGATCGGCCACGGGGTGGATGCCTTTGCGGTGGTCGGCACCATCGCCGGCCTTGCCACCACGCTGGGCTACGGCGCGCTGCAGCTGGCCGCCGGCCTGCACCAAGTGACGGGCTGGGACACGTCCACACCGGTCTTTCAGGTCGGCATCATCGCCGTGGTGGTGCTGCTGGCGGGCCTCTCGGCGGTCTCGGGCCTGGACAAGGGCGTGCGCATCCTGAGCGAATTCAACCTGTCGCTGTCTTTCGTGCTGCTGGGGTTCGTGATCGTGGCCGGCCCGACGGTGTTCCTGTTCCAGGCGTTCAGCGAGAACATCGGCAACTACCTCTCCAGCCTGGCGCAGCTGTCGCTACGCACCTTTGCCTACGAGCCCAGCCGCGAGCCGGGCTGGTTCGGCGGCTGGACGATCCTGTACTGGGCCTGGTGGATCTCGTGGTCGCCGTTTGTTGGCATGTTCATTGCGCGCATCTCGCGCGGGCGCACCATCCGCGAGTTCGTCATTGGCGTGCTGCTCGTGCCCACGGCCTTCAACCTGCTGTGGATGACGGCCTTCGGCAACGGCGCCATCTGGGTGGACACGCACATTGCCCACGGCGCGCTGGCGCAAACCGTCGGCAACGTAGACGCTTTGCTGTTCCGCTTTTTCGAGTACCTGCCGTGGACCAATGCCGTGTCGTGGCTGGCCATCCTGCTGATCGGAGTGTTCTTCATCACCTCGGCCGACTCGGGCGCCTATGTCGTCGATGCCATCGCCTCGCGCGGCGACCCGCGCTCGCCCGTGTGGCAGCGCCTGTTCTGGGCCGTGGTGCTGGGCGTGACGGCGGCGGTGCTGCTGCTGGCCGGCGGCCTCAAAGCGCTGCAGGCGATGACGCTGGTGGCCGCGCTGCCGGTGGCGCTGATCATGCTGGTGCTGTGCTATGGCCTGTGGCGCGGGCTGGTGGCCGACCGGGCGCATGCCATGCAGGACCTGGCGCCTGCCACCAACTTCTGGAGCGGCCAGCACTGGCGCCGGCGCCTGGCGCAGATCGTGCACGAGACCACCGAAGCCGACGTGCGCCAGTTTTTGCACGCCACCGTGCTGCCGGCCATGCACGACGTGGCGCGCGAGCTGCGCGAGCGCGGCGTCGAGGCCGATGTGCTCGAGAATCTGGCACCACAGGCCCAAGAGGGCGCGACCGACCTGGTGCGCCTGACGCTGCCCGATCCGCAGATGCGCGACTTCGTCTACGGCGTCAAGGCCGTGCACCGCCCGGTGCCGGTGTACCTGGTGCGCGAGGCGGCGCGCTCGGGCCAGCGTGAAGAGGTGTATGCGCCGATGACTTTCTTTGCCGACGGGCGCCTGGGCTACGACGTCCAGTACCTGCGGCGCGAGGAAATCATCGTCGACATCCTGCGCCACTACGAGCGCCACCGCACCGTGCTGGCCGACGAGCGCGCGCAGCTGCTCAACCGCGCGCCTGGTCACACCGAGCCCGGCTGACATGCCGCACAGCCGTCGCGCAACCGGTCTCGCTGCGCGCATTCGCCATCGCACGCTGGGGCCGCATGGCACTGTCATATGACAGACACAGTCCTCTGGAAAACCCTGCAAAAACCGTAACACCGCCGTCATATCCGCTGCCTACACTGGGGCGATGTCACTGATTGAAATCGACGCGGTCGGCAAGTCCTGGGGGACGACCACGGCACTGCAGTCCATGAGCTTGCGCATTGAGCCGGGCTCCTTCTGCGTGCTGCTGGGCCCTTCGGGATGCGGCAAATCGACCACGCTGCGCATCATTGCGGGGCTGGAGTCGGCCACCACGGGGCGCGTGCTCATTGACGGGCACGACGTGACCCATCGGCCACCGGCGCAGCGCGGCATTGCGATGGTGTTCCAGAACTACGCGCTGTTTCCGCACCTGAGCGTGGCGCAGAACATCGGCTTTGGCCTGTCGGTGCGCAAGCTGCCCAAGGCAGAGGCAGCGCAGCGTGTGGCGCAGGCGGCCGACATGCTGGGGTTGTCGCACCTGCTCGAGCGCCGGCCCGCGCAGCTGTCGGGCGGGCAGCAGCAGCGCGTGGCGCTCGGGCGCGCCCTGGTGGCGCAGGCGCGCGTGTGCTTGATGGATGAGCCGCTGTCCAACCTGGACGCCCAGCTGCGCCAGGAAATGCGCACCGAACTGCGCGAACTGCAGCAGCGCCTGGGCTTGACCGTGGTCTACGTGACGCACGACCAGACCGAAGCCATGAGCATGGCCGACCAGGTGGTGCTGCTGAACCGGGGGCGGGTCGAGCAGTGCGCCGCGCCGCGCGGCCTGTATGCCGAGCCGGCCACGACGTTCGCCGCGCGCTTCATCGGCACGCCGCCCATGAACCTCATGCGGCTCGACCAGGGCCGCATCGCCGGGACCGACCGCCCGGTCGCCGCCGCGCACGCGCACTGGCTGGGCCTGCGCCCCGAGGCCGTGGCGCTCGCCGACGACGGGGTGGCCGCCGTCGTGCACAGCCAGGAGTACCTCGGCGCGGATGCCGTGCTGCGCTGCGCTGTAGGCACCGAATTCATCACGGTGCGCGCGCCGGGCCACCAGGCGCCGTCGGTGCAGGGCACCGCTGTGCACTTGCGCTGGCAGCCACACGACCAGCATGTGTTCGATGCCGACGGGCGGCGCATCGCGGCCTGACGCGGCCACTGCCGCTGCGAGACCGATGTCCTTCACCCCTGCCACCGCCATGGCCTATGCGGACGGGCATGGCTTTTCCTCTTTACTACAACGTTGATACCCCGGAGTTCACCCATGCAACGCAAGATGTTTCTGAAGACCTTGGCCGCCCCCGCGGTCGCTGCGCTCACCCTGTGCGCTGGCAGCGCCTTCGCGCAAACGCCGCTCGAGGTGCCGTTCTACTACCCGGTGGCGGTGGGCGGGCCCATCACCAAGGTGGTCGACGGCTTCGCGGCCGAGTTCAACAAAACCCATCCGCAGTACAACGTCACGCCGATCTATGCGGGCACCTACCAGGAAACCATCGTCAAGGCCCTGACGGCCCACAAATCGGGCAAGGCGCCGGCCACGTCCGTGCTGCTGTCCACCGACATGTTCACGCTGATTGATGAAGACGCCATTGCGCCGATCGACGGCTTCGTCAAGACCGATGCCGACAAGGCCTGGCTCAAGGGCTTCTACCCCGCCTTCATGGCCAACAGCCAGACGGGCGGCAAGACCTGGGGCATTCCGTTCCAGCGCTCCACCGTGGTCATGTACTACAACAAGGAAGCGTTCAAGGAAGCGGGATTGGACCCGAACAAGGCGCCCGCCACCTGGAAGGAGCTGTCCGAGGCCGCCAGGAAGCTGACCAAGAAAGACGCCAGCGGCAACGTCACGCAGTACGGCATCCAGATCCCGTCGACCGGCTTTGCCTACTGGATGCTGCAGACTCTGACCACGCCCAACGACGTGCTGCTGGCCAACGAAGCCGGCACCAAGGTCACCTTCGACAACCCCAAGGTCATCGAGGCGCTGGACTACTGGGTCAACCTGACCAAGGACGGCGTGCACCCCAAGGGCGTGGTGGAGTGGGGCACGACACCCAAGGACTTCTTTGAGAAGAAGGCCGCGATCATCATCACCACGACGGGCAACCTGACCAACGTGAAGAACAACGCCAAGTTCGACTTTGGCGTGGCGCAGATTGCGGGCAACGTGCGCAAGGGCGGCTCGCCCACGGGCGGCGGCAACTTCTACATCTTCAAGAAGGCGCCCAAGGAACAGCAGCAGGCCGCCTTCGAGTTCGCCAAGTGGGTCACCCAGCCCGAGCGCGCGGCGCAGTGGAGCATGGACAGCGGCTACGTGGCCGTCTCACAGGCCGCCTACGACACGCCCACCCTCAAGAAGTACGGCCAGGATTTCCCCCAGGCGCTGGTGGCGCGTGACCAGTTGCCCGTGTCGGTGGCCGAATTCTCGACGCACGACAACCAGCGCGTGACCAAGGTGCTCAACGACGCCATCCAGGCTGCGCTCAATGGCACCAAGACCTCGGCGCAGGCCATGAAGGACGCGCAGCGCGAGGCCGACCGCATTCTGCGCAGCTACAAGTAAGCCACCCATGCCGGCGATGCACATCACGCCGGATGCGGGCAGCAGCCAGCGTGCGGTGCATGCCTGGCTGCTGCTGCTTCCGGCCTTGGTCCTTCTGGTGGCGTTCACGCACTGGCCCGCCGTGGCCACGCTGATCGACAGCTTCTTTTCCACCCCGCGCGCCGGCCAGGCCGCCCAGTGGGTGGGGTTGGAAAACTACGCGGTGATGGCCGACGACCCGGTGTTCTGGCAGGCCGTGCGCAACAACCTGTGGTTCGCGGGCGTGACGATTCCGCTGTCCATCGGCCTGGCGCTGCTCATGGCCGTGTGGGTCAACGAGCGCATGGCCGGGCGCACGCTGCTGCGCATGGCCTACTTCACGCCCACGGTGCTGCCCATGATCGCCGTGGCCAATATCTGGCTGTTCTTCTACACGCCGCAGTACGGGCTGCTCGAACAGATCACCGGCGCCTTCGGCCTGCCGTCGCACAACTGGCTCGGTGACCCGGGAACGGCGCTGGCCAGCGTGACGCTGGTGGCCGTGTGGAAGGAGGCGGGATTCTTCATGATCTTCTACCTGGCCGCGCTGCAGACGCTGAACCCCAGCCTCAAGGAAGCCGCGGCCATCGAGGGTGCCTCGCGCTGGTATTTCTTCCGCCGCGTGCAGTGGCCGCTGCTCATGCCGACCACGCTGTTCGTGCTGGTTAACGCGGTGATCAATGCCTTCCGGCTGGTGGACCACATCTTCATCCTGACGCGCGGCGGGCCGAACAACGCCTCCACGCTGCTGCTGTACCACCTGTACGAGGTCGGATTCAAGTTCTGGGACACGGGCTATGCCGCCGCCATCACCGTGGTGCTGGTCGTGGTGCTGGCCAGCGTGGCGCTGGTGCAGTTCTTCGTGCTCGACAAAAAGGTGCACTACCAATGACCAGCGCCGTTGCCACCTCCGCGCAGCGCGGGCCCGACATCTATGGCGCCACGTGGCTGGATACGCTGGCCGCCTGGGTGCTGGCCATCCTGTGGATTCTGCCGCTGGCCTATGCGTTCTGGACCGCATTCCACCCGAGCGAATACGCCACACGCTTTGACTTGGCCGCGCCCTGGACGCTCGACAACTTCCGCCGCGCCTGGGAGGCAGCGCCCTTTGCGCGCTACTTCCTCAACACCATGGTGCTGGTGACCCTCATCCTGTGCGCGCAGCTGGTGCTGTCCACCTTGGCGGCCTATGCCTTTGCGCGCTACGAGTTCCGCGGCAAGAACGTCGCGTTCGCGCTGGTGCTGGTGCAGCTGATGATCATGCCGGACATCCTGCTGGTCGAAAACTACAAGACCATGGGTGCCCTGGGCCTGGTGGACACGCTGGTGGCCATCGGCCTGCCGTATTTTGCCTCGGCCTTCGCGATCTTTTTGCTGCGCCAGACCTTCCTGGGCATTCCGAAGGAGCTCGACGAGGCCGCGCGCGTGGAAGGGGCGAGTGCGCTGCAGATCCTCTGGCGCGTGTATGTGCCGCTGGCGCGGCCCGTGTACACCGCGTTCGCGCTGGTGTCGGTGAGCTTTCACTGGAACAACTTCCTGTGGCCGCTGATCATCACCAACAGCGTGGAATCGCGCCCGCTCACCGTCGGGCTGCAGGTGTTCTCGTCGGTCGAGCAGGGCGTCGAATGGTCGATCATCACGGCGGCCACGCTGATGTCCACCGCGCCGCTTCTGATCGCCTTCATCCTGTTCCAGCGCCAGTTCGTGCAGAGCTTCATGCGCGCCGGCATCAAGTGATGTTTTTGAATGAAAATGGCCTCCAGCGCTTGCCCAGAAAGTGCTGGCAGCTATTGATTTTGATGGATTGTGCCCCCATGGCGGCGCGGAAGACCCGATGCAACTTGTGACCTGGAACACCCAGTGGTGCCGCGGCCTGGACGGCCGGGTGGATGTGGCGCGCGCCGTGCAGCACGCGCTGGCGCTGGGCGATGTGGACGTGCTCTGCCTGCAGGAGATTGCCGTCCACTACCCCGGTCTGCCGGGCGCGCCGGGCGACCAGGTTGCCGAGGTGCAGGCGCTGCTGCCCGCGGGCTGGCAGCTGTTCTTCGGCGCCGCGGTGGACGAATGGACCAGCGCCGGCCGCCAGCGCTTTGGCAACCTGATCGCCACGCGCCTGCCGGTGTTGCAGGTGCAGCACCACGCACTGCCGTACCCGCCGGACGCGGGGGTGCGCAGCATGCCGCGCATGTGCAGCGTGCTCACCGTGCAGGATGCCCAGCTGGGCGCGGTGCGCATCATGACCACCCACCTTGAGTATTTTTCCAAACCGCAGCGCATGGCCCAGGCCCTGGCGCTGCGCGCCTTGCACCTGCAGGCCTGTGCGCAGGCGGCGTGCCCGCCGCAAGCAGCCAGCGATGGCTCGCCGTTCCAGACCAAGGCCCACACGCCGCATGCGGTGCTGTGCGGCGACTTCAACCTGCAGGCCCATGAGCCCGAATACGCGGCCCTGGCGGCCCCGCTGTCGCCGGCCGAGGCCGCAGGCTGGGGCGCCGCTGGCGCGGTGCCGCTGTGGGACGCGTGGCGGCTGCGGCACCCTGGCACGCAGCAGCCGCCCACCTTCTGCGTGTTCGACCGCCAGTACGGCCCCGAGGCCGTGGCCTGCGATTTCGCCTGGGTCAGCGACTCGCTCCAGGGCGCGGTGCAGGCGGTGCGCGTCGATGGCGCCACGCAGGCATCGGACCACCAGCCCGTGCTGCTCACCCTCGGTTAGCGCTGCGGCGCTGGCTTGCCCTGTTCGGCAGGCGCGGGCGCAGGCGTTCAAGGCGCCGTTCTATGCTCGGCGCATCCACTTCCCACCCTCCCTGCTTGAAAGCCGTTGCCCCACCATGCTGATAGGTCTTGCCGCCAACCGCCTGCACCACCACACCGAAGACGCCGCGCTGTTCGCCTTCCTGCGCGCCTGCGAGGCGGGCATCCGCGAACTGCGCCTGGGCCTGCACGCCGTGGGCCGCACGCACGACGCGATCGCCACCGCGGGCCTGCTGCAGGGCTACCTTCCCCTGGTGCGCTACCCCTATGGGCGCGAGGGCGGCCTGATGAAGCTGGTGGCCGAGGTGGTGGGCATGGAGGATGAGGGCCGCACGCTCGATGGCGCCATCTACCTCATCGACCCGGTGGACCCGTCGTCCATCTTCCCCGAGGCCCTCGCGCTCAAGCGCCAGTGCGTGATCCACGGCAAGCCCTTCATCTCCACCGTGGCCAGCGCGCGCGACTGGGTCGAAATGGAGCGCATCCACGCCGGCCTGCCACGCGACCGCAATGCCGACCGCTTCCACGACTACGGCGCCCAGACGCTGGCGCTGATCGCCCACGATGCGATGAAGGGCGCCATGCTCGACTTTGCCGACCGCAACTTCGCGCTGCTGTCGCGGTACCACAGGCGCGTGGCCACGGGCACCACGGGCCAGCGCCTCAACGAGCTGGCCTGGGGCCGCGGCTGGCCCGCGGGACAGCCCTGGGTGGACCGCTTCAAAAGCGGGCCGCTGGGCGGCGACGCGCAGATCGCCAACCTGGTGCTCGAGCGCCGCTGCCACCGCGCCATCTTTTTCGAGGACCCGCATGTGGCGCGCCAGCACGAGGCCGACATCCAGCTGCTCGAACGCGCCGTGACCACCGCCACGCACGATGCGGTGTGCGCCACGACCCCCCAGGTGGCGCAGCGCTGGTGCGATGCGGCGCGCCTGCGCGCCAGCCGCTGACGCCGGCCGCGGACGGGGCGGCACCGCCCTCCCAGGGCGGTCTGTCGCAGCATTGCCCCACACGGTGCCCGGCGGGCGGCGCTGCAAGATCCAAGGTGGGCGGGCGTGGGGCGGTGCCTTGATGCCAGGCGCGCGCGCTGGCGGGGCACGCTGGGGCCTGGACCGGGCATTTTACAATTCGAAGTAATTTCATGCCTTCGTCCGTTTCCCCGCCTTTTCCGCGCCGCCTGATCGTGCTGGCCCTGCTGCTGTCCCTGGCCATTGGCGCCTTGTTCGCGCGCGCGATCTGGACCCTGCGCGACGACCAGCAGCGCTTTGCCGAGCGCACCAGCGTCAACCTGGCGTACACGCTGGACCAGGCCATCGGGCGCACGGTGGGCGCACTGGACCATTCGCTGCAGGGCGTGGTGCATGAGCTGGGCAACCCTGCCGCGATGGCGCTGCCGGCGGCGCTGCGCGACAAGCTGCTGTTTGACAATTCGCTGCGCCTGAGCGGCGTGGGCGGCGTGCTGGTGCTCGACGCCGAAGGCCACATCGTCATCGACTCGGGCAGCGCGCCGGCGCGGCAGGCCAATCTGGCCGACCGCGACTATTTCCGCGTCTTCCAGGGCGGCGCCCACACGGGCCTGTTCATCGGCGTGCCGGTGCGCGGCCGGCTCTCGGGCGAATACAGCCTGCCACTGGCGCGCGCCTATTACGGCGCCGACGGCCACTTTGCCGGCGTGGTGGTCGGCATCGTGCGCCTGGAGCACTTCAACGGCCTATTCGCGCAGCTGAACCTGGGGCCGCAAAGCAGCGTGACCCTGCTGCGCGTCGACGGCACCGTCGTCACGCGCTTTCCGGACAGCGACGGCCTCGTGGGCAAGAGCCTGGCGGGCACGGCCAACATGCGCGCCGTGCAGGCCGCGCGCAGCGGCACCTTCAAGGGCACCGCCGTGCTCGACGGCGTGCCGCGCCAGTACGCGTTCCGCCATGTCGGGGACTACCCGCTGGCGCTGAACGTCGCCCAGGCGGTGGACACCGTGCTGGCCGACTGGCGCCGCAATGCCTGGGTGCTGGGCAGCTTCGCGCTGGTGCTGATGCTGGGCTGCGTGGGCCTGGCCGCGCTGTTTGCGCGCGAGCTGCAGCGGCGCCAGCAGGTGGGCGTGCGGCTGGCGCAGGCCGAGCGCGACCTGCGCACCATCCTCGACAACGTGCCGTCCATGATCGGCTACTGGGATGCCGATCTGCACAACCGCTTTGCCAACCACGCCTACGTGGACTGGTTTGGCGTCGGGCCCGAAAAGCTCAAGCAGCTGTCGATGCGCGAGCTGCTCGGCGAGGCGCTGTATGCCAAGAGCCTGCCCTACCTCGAGCAGGCGCTGCAAGGCCACGCGCAGCTGTTCGAGCGCACCGTCGTCGACGCGTACGGCGCGGAGCGCCACAGCATCGCCTCGTACGTGCCCGACTTCGACGGCAGCGCCGTGCGCGGCATCTTCGTGCAGGTGACCGATATCACCGAGCGCAAGCGCATGGAGGGCGAGCTGTTCGAGGAAAAGGAGCGCATGCGCCTGACGCTGCAATCGATCGGCGATGCCGTGGTCTGCACCGACGCCCAGGGCCGCGTGAGCTACCTCAACCCCGTGGCCGAGCGCATGACCGGCTGGCAGGCGTTCGACGCGGCCGGCCGCGACGTCGACGACGTGGTGCCGCTGCACCTGCCCGGCGGCGCGGCGGTGCAGCCCAGCCCGCTGCGCCATGCCCTGGCGGAAGTCCGCCCGCTCGGGCCCACGCGCGGCGTGGTGCTGCAGCGCGGCGACGGCCAGCGCTTTGACGTGGAGGAGTCGGCCAGCCCCATCGCCGACCGGCATGGCCAGGTCACCGGCGCCGTGATGGTGCTGCACGATGTCACCGAAAGCGTCGCCATGGCCCAGCGCATGGCGCACCTGGCGCAGTACGACGCACTGACCGACCTGCCCAACCGCGTGCTGCTGCAGGACCGCGCGCGCCAGGCCCTGGCGCAGGCGCGGCGTGAACGCCAGGGCCTGGCGGTGATCTACCTGGACCTCGACGGCTTCAAGCAGGTCAACGACCGCCTAGGCCACGACGCGGGCGACCACCTGCTGGTCCAGTTCGCGCGCCGCCTGCAGGAGGCCACGCGCGCTTCCGACACGGTCTCGCGCCAGGGCGGCGACGAGTTCGTGGTGCTGCTGCCCGGCATCGGCAGCGCCGACACGGTGGGCCCTGTGGCGCGCAAGATCCTGGCGGTGTGCGAGGAAGCTTTCCTGCTCGAAGGCCAGCCCGTGCAGATCGGCATGAGCGGCGGCATTGCGCTGTTCCCGCAGGACGGCGAGACCTTCGAGGCACTGGCGCGCTGCGCCGACGCCGCCATGTACGCCGCCAAGCGCCAGGGGCGGCTGCAGTTTCGCCTGTTCGCGCCGAACGGCGCGCACAGGCTGGTCCGCTGACGCGTGCGGGTGCCGGGTTTGCTATGAAAAGAAGAGCTTTATGCGCATGCGCAGAAAGCGTTTCTGCCGCTTTGGACCCAAATCCTTGCCCGCCCGGCCGGGGCGGCGCTGCGCGGCAAGGAAATTTGTTGCAGCAGCGCGCAAATTATTTTGATGGCCCCGCCGCGGCCCACTCTCTACCATGGCGGGCCTGAAGTCTGCCGCACAGACGCCCGTCCCGCCCATACCACCCAAGGAGCCCTGCATGCCCGACCTGTCCAAAATCACCTGCATCGAGGACCTGCGCGTGCTGGCCCAGCGCCGCGTGCCGCGCATGTTCTACGACTATGCCGATTCGGGCTCGTACACCGAAGGCACCTACCGCGCCAACGAAGCCGACTTCCAGTACATCAAGCTGCGCCAGCGCGTGGCCGTGAACATGACCGGGCGCAGCACGCGCAGCACCATGATCGGCCAGGACGTGGCCATGCCCGTGGCCATCGCGCCCACGGGCCTGACGGGCATGCAGCACGCCGACGGCGAAATCCTCGGCGCGCGCGCCGCCCAGGCCTTCGGCATTCCGTTCACGCTCTCGACCATGAGCATCTGCTCGATCGAAGACGTGGCCCGGCACGCCGGGCCGGGCTTCTGGTTCCAGCTCTATGTGATGCGCGACCGCGACTTCATCGAGCGCCTGATCGACCGCGCCAAGGCCGCCGGCTGCTCGGCGCTGCAGCTCACGCTCGACCTGCAGATCCTCGGCCAGCGCCACAAGGACATCAAGAACGGGCTGTCCACGCCTCCCAAGCCCACGCTGGCCAACCTCCTCAATCTGGCGACCAAGCCGCGCTGGTGCATGGGCATCCTCGGCACGCAGCGGCGCAGCTTCGGCAACATCGTCGGCCACGCCAAGGGCGTGGGCGACCTGTCGTCGCTGTCGTCGTGGACGGCCGAGCAGTTCGACCCCGAGCTCAACTGGGGCGACGTCGAATGGATCAAGAAACGCTGGGGCGGCAAGCTGATCTTGAAGGGCATCATGGATGCCGAGGATGCGCGCCTGGCCGCCGACAGCGGCGCCGACGCGCTCATCGTCAGCAACCACGGCGGGCGCCAGCTCGACGGCGCGCCCTCGTCGATCGCTGCGCTGCCGGCGATCGCCGCGGCGGTGGGCCGGGACATCGAGGTCTGGATGGACGGCGGCATCCGCAGCGGCCAGGACGTGCTCAAGGCGCGCGCGCTGGGCGCGCACGGCACGATGATCGGGCGCAGCTTCCTGTATGGTCTGGGCGCCCACGGCGAAGCGGGCGTGGCGCGCGCGCTGCAGATCATCCAGCGGGAGCTGGACACCACCATGGCGTTCTGCGGCCACACCGACATCAACACCGTGGACCGCAGCATCCTGCTGCCCGGCACCTACCCCGAGGCCTGAGCAGGCGCCGGCGCCCCGCTGGCGCGCCCCTGGCGGGGTGTCCGGCGGCGGCCTGAAGTTGCTCCTTATTTCGTAGCTGCTTGCGCATGCTGTACCAACGTTTTGGGCCTAAATCACCCCAAATGGCGTGGTGGTGCCTGGCCCGCTTCAGCGCTGGCCGGCCGCTTGCGCCGGCACCGTCTGCAGGTAGGCGTAGAGCGCTTGCGCGTCCACGTCGTTGAGCTTGCCGATCGACTCGAACGGCATCACCTGGATGGCGCTGCCGTCGGGGCGCTGGCCCGAGCGCAGCATGGCCACGAAGCGCGCGGCATCGGGGTAGCGCACCATGGCGCTGCCCGCGCCGGGCGTGAGGTTGGCGGCCGGCGGCCAGTCGGGCGGGCCGCCGGGAATCTTGCCGCCCGAGAGGCCGGCGCCGTGGCAGCCGATGCACATGTTGGCGATGTAGCGGCCATGCGCGGCATTCACCCCGGCCGCCACGGGCTGGGCCGGTGGCAGCTGGTGGTCGATGCGCCCGGCCGCATCGGGGATCAGGCCCAGGCCGTACAGCACCCAGACCGGCTTTGGAAACTCCACACGGGCCTGGCCGCCGGCCTGCGGCGGCAGGCTGCGCACATACGACACCAGGGCCGAGAGATCGATATCGGTCAGGCGGTGGTAGTCCTCGCTGGGCATGACCAGCAGCGGTCGGCCGTCGCGGGTCACGCCGTGGCGGATGGCGCGCTCCCAGTCCTCGGGACGGAACTGCGCGACCACGCCGGCCGCCGTGATGTTGGGCCCGGCGATGTGCGTGCCCTTGCCGTCCTGCACAAAGCTGCGCCCCGTGCCCTGCAGGCCATGGCAGTCGGTGCAGCCCCGCGTTTCGTAGAGGTAGCGGCCGCGCGCGAGCGCCTGGGGGTCCGTGGTATAGGCAATCGGGTAGGGTGGGACGGCGACCGTGCGCTGGCGCTTGCGTTCCGCCAGCGACAGGCCTGCGCCGAAGGTGGCGGCCGCGGCCACTGCGAGCAGCGCGAAGCCGCCAACGGTCCATTGGATCCAGCGTTGCATAAGGCGCACCTCCTGCGGGGACCCCGTTGCACCGCGCAACGGACGGCCATTGTCATCCCAATGGCGTGCGCCGAAAAGGGGGCAGCCGGTCCTGCCGTTGCCCGGCCCGCGGGCCGCGCGGGCCCGCGCGCAGCGACAATGCCGGGGTGAGTGACACCGACCCCGTGCCCGCCCCGCGCCGCATTGCCCACCTCGACATGGATGCGTTCTACGCGTCCGTCGAGCTGCTGCGCTACCCGCAGCTCCAGGGCCTGCCCGTGGTCATTGGCGGCGGCCGCAGCGCGCTCGACGCGGCGCTGCGCGCGCGTTATGCCGATACGCCGCTGCAGGACATTCCGGTGGCGGCGTTCCCGCGCCTGGCCGGCTACGCGGGGCGCGGCGTGATCACCACCGCCACCTATGCCGCGCGGCAGTTCGGCGTGGGCTCGGCCATGGGGACGATGAAGGCGGCGCGCCTGTGCCCGCAGGCGATTTTGCTGCCGGTCGATTTCGCCGAGTACCGGCGCTATTCGCGCCGTTTCAAGGAGATCGTCACCGACATCGCGCCGGTCATGGAGGACCGCGGCGTGGACGAGGTCTACATCGACTTCACCGCCGTGCCCGGCGGCCAGCGCGAGGGCGGGCGCGTGCTGGCGCGGCTGATCCAGCAAAGCATCTTCAACGCCACGGGCCTGACCTGCTCGATCGGCGTGGCACCGAACAAGCTGCTGGCCAAAATGGCCAGCGAATTCCACAAGCCCAACGGCATCTGCGTCCTGCACGAGGCCGACCTGCCGACGCGGGTGTGGCCGCTGGCCTGCCGCAAGGTCAACGGCATCGGCCCCAAGGCCGGCGAGAAGCTGGCGCGCCACGGCATCCACACCATTGGCGAGCTGGCCGCGCAGTCGCCCGCCTGGCTGGTGCAGCAGTTTGGCAAGGCCACCGGCGCCTGGCTGCATGCGGTCGCCTGGGGGCGCGACGAGCGGCCCGTGGTGACCGAGAGCGAGCCCGTGAGCATGAGCCGCGAGACCACGTTCGAGCGCGACCTGCACGCCGTGCACGACCGCGCTGAGCTCGGGCGTATCTTCACCGACCTGTGCGAGCGCGTCGCCCAGGACCTGCAGCGCAAGGGCTATGTGGGCCGCACCATTGGCATCAAGCTGCGCTACGACGACTTTCGCAGCGTCACGCGCGACCAGACGGTGGCGCTGCCCACCGACGAGGCCGCCACCCTCCGCCGCGTGGCCGGCCAGTGCCTCAAGCGCGTGCCGCTGACCCAGCGCCTGCGCCTGCTGGGCGTGCGCGTCGGGTCGCTGTCCAGCGCCACCGGCCCGGACGCCCGCGCGGCGCAGCCGCTGCGTTCCGCCCAGCGGGCCGACCCCTATACCGCACCGCTGTTCTGAGCCATTCGGGGGAGGGCGGCTCATTGATATGTATCAAGCAGTAAAGTGGAGGGTTGTCCCCGCTGGCGGGGACTTTTTCATTTACAGAGGAAGCCCCCCGCATGCGCGTCAATTTGCCCGTGACATCCGATGAATACGACTTTCCGGCGGAGAGCATGCTGGTGTCCACCACCGACACCCAGGGCCGCATCACCCACTGCAACGCCGCCTTCACGGATGCCAGCGGCTTTGCGCACCACGAACTCATCGGCCAGCCGCACAACCTGATCCGCCACCCCGACATGCCGCCGCAGGCCTACAAGGACCTGTGGTCCACCATCGGCCGCGGCCGGGCCTGGACCGGGTTGGTGAAGAACCGGCGCAAGGACGGCGGCTTTTACTGGGTGCAGGCCAATGTCACGCCCATCATGGAAGGGGGCAAGCCGCGCGGCTACATGTCGGTGCGCACCAAGCCCACGCGCGAACAGGTGCGCGAGGCCGAGGCCTTGTACGCACAGCTGCGCCGCGATGCTGCCGAGCAGCCCAAGGGCGTGCGCCTGGTGGGCGGGCGCGTGAGCCACCCGGGCCTGCGCGGCGTGCTGCAGCGCCTGGGCGGGCTCCCGGCCACGTACACGCTGGGCCTGATGCTGTTGGGTGTGGTGGGCCTGGGCATGCTGCCGCACGCGCTGGACCTGCCCGCGCCCCTGGCCTGGGGCGCGGCGCTGGCGCTGCTGCTGGCGGGCCAGCTGGCCGTGCTGGCCTGGTTCCATGCGCGCATGGTGCAAGGCCTGCAGGCGGCCGAGCGCTTCGCCTGCGACATCGCCGCGTGCAACCTGAGCACGTCCTTTGACGTCGGCCAGTTCGCACCGTCGATGGGCGGGCTGGCGCGCAACCTGCAGCAGATCCAGGTCAACCTGCGCGCCGTCGTGGGCGATGTGCGCGCCGAAATCGCCGGTTTCATGCGCTCGACCGCGGAAATTGCTCAGGGCGGGAACGACCTGCGCGCGCGCACCGAGGCCCAGGCGAGCAGCCTGGAGCAGACGGCCGCGGCCATGGAGGAGCTCTCGGGCACGGTGCGCCAGACGGCCGACACGGCGGCCCAGGTCTCGGGCGACAGCGCGCAAAGCGCCGAGGTGGCGCGCCGCGGCGGCCACGCCGTGCAGCAGGTCGGCCAGGCCATGCAGGCCATCGAGCAGTCGTCGCGCCAGGTCAGCGAGATCATCTCGGTGATCGAGGGCATTGCGTTCCAGACCAACCTGCTGGCGCTCAACGCGGCCGTGGAGGCCGCGCGCGCGGGAGAGCAGGGCCGCGGCTTTGCCGTGGTGGCGGGCGAAGTGCGCGGCCTGGCGCAGCGCAGCGCCAGTGCCGCCAAGGAGATCCGCGCGCTGATCGGCACCTCGGTCACGCAGGTGGCCGAGGGCTCGCGCCAGATGGCCGAGGCCGGCCAGACCATTGCCGAGGTGGTGGCGTCGGTCTCGCGCGTGAGCGAGCTGGTGCGCCACATCAGCCATGCTACGACCGAGCAGTCGATCGGCATCGGCCAGGCCAACGAGGCTGTGACCCACCTGGAGACCATGACCCAGCAGAACGCAGCCCTGGTCGAGCAGACGGCGGCCTCGGCCGACGTGCTGCAGGGCAACTCGACGGCCCTGTCGCGCTCGGTGCAGGTCTTTCACATGGCCTGATTCCGGCACGCGCGCCGGGCCTGTGGTTTACTGCCGCGCGGTGCGCGTGTTCGCCGGCAGCTGCTGCGGGTGGCTGGTGCGCAGCGGGTTGATGTCGAGACCGCCGCGGCGCGTGTAGCGCGCGTACACGGCCAGCTTGATGGGCCGGCAGCGCGTCCAGACGTCCATGAAGATGCGCTCCACGCACTGCTCGTGGAACTCGTTGTGGTTGCGGAAACTCACCAGGTACTGCAGCAGGCGCTCCTGGTCGATCTGCGGGCCGCTGTAGCGGATCTGCACGCTGCCCCAGTCGGGCTGGCCGGTGACCAGACAGTTGCTCTTGAGCAGGTGGCTGACCAGCACTTCGCTGACCGGCGCTTCGTCGAACTGCGCCGTCAGCAGTTCGGGCGCCGGTTCGTACCGCGTGCATTCGATGTCGAGCCGGTCGAGGTTCAGGCCGTCGAGTTCGTGCACCGGCTCGCGGTCAAACGCTTCGGGCAGCAGCAGCTTGACGCCCACCGTCGCCGGGTGCGCGGCGCCGCGCCAGGCGGCCTCGCTCACGTCGGCGCGGATGCGCGCCTGCACTTCGGCGGCATCGGCAAAGCGCGTGTTGTTGAAGCTGTTGAGGTAGAGCTTGAACGACTTGCTCTCGACGATATTCGGTGTCTCGCACGGCACGGTGATGTGCGCCAGCGCCACCTGCGGCTTGCCGCGCAGGTTGAGCCACGAGAGCTCGAACGCGGTCCACAGGTCGGCGCCGAAAAACGGCGGCGCACCGTCGATGCCGAGCTCGGCGCGCTTGCCGGCGCGGGGAATGGGAAACAGCAGTGTGGCGTCGTACTGGTCCGCATAGGCCGATGCCTTGCCCAGCGGGGAGTGTTCTGGCGTGTCCATGGCTTGCTCTTTGATGCTATGTAAATGGTAGCTTCAGGCGCTTGCAGGGCAAGGGCTGGAGGTTGTTTTAGTTGAATTCGCGCTCGCGCAGCCATTTGGTGGCGATCCACTTCTCGCCGCTCAGCACGGGGGCGCCGCCATGCAGTGTGCGCGTGTCGGGGTGCGGGCGCTCGTAGCTGAAAAATACCGCATTGCCGCGCTGCGCCGCCACCTCCATGTGCGCGTGCGGGAAGGTGGTGCCACCGCCTTCGGTCGGGGTGTTGAGGTAGACCAGCAGCGTCGCCACGCGCTGGCCGCCGCGGCGCAGCAGGGTCGGCGTGCCTGGCTCGGTCGGATCGAAGTAGTCGTAATGCGGCTTGTATTCGGCGCCAGGGGGGTAATGCAGCACCTGCAGGCCTTCACCGTTTTCGACGGGCCAGTGCACGAGCTTGGCAATGCGCGCTTCGAGCGTGCGCACCACGGCGGTGTCGCCCCGCGGAAAGAACATGCCGCGGCTGGTGCGGTCGCCGTTGACCTCTTCGCCGCCGGTGCGCGTGGCCACCGTGAGAGAACGCGCCATGCGCGGGCGTGCCGCATCGATCAGCGCCTCGCATTCCTCGGCCGACAGCAGGTTGGCAAACACCACCAGGCGCGGCAGCGCCAGCGACACCAGCACGTCGACCTGGCGGTCGCCCACGTCGATGCGCGCAGGCGAGGTCTGCAGCGCGGGCTCGGGCACCGGCACCGCGGGCGGCAGGCCCTGCTGCTCGGCGACGCCGCTGAGGTGCTCGCGCAGGGTGGATTCGAGCGCCTCCATGGCCACGTCTTCGGCCCAGCCCGCGTCCTGCATGGACTGCAGCAAGGCGGGCGCGGCGACGTTGGCCTGGGCCTGGGCAATGATCCATTCGCGCAGCGCGGGGGTGACGGCGGGCGCGGTGCTGCGGGTGGAGGCCGGGCGGCTGCGGCCGGCGCTGGGGCGGTTGCGGTGTGCCATGGCGCTATTTTGAACAGGTTTCAAGCCCCCCGGCGCCGGAAGACGAGCCGGTCGGGCGCGGAGGCGCTGGCGTCGAAGGCATAGCCTTCGGCATCGAAGGCTTCGAGATGGCGCGGCCGCTGGATGCGCTGTTCGATCGCGTAGCGCGCCATCAGGCCGCGTGCGCGCTTGGCGTAGAAGCTGATGATCTTGTAGCCGCTGCCTTTCCAGTCTTCGAACACGCATTCGATGACGCGGGCCTGCAGCGCCTTGCGGTCCACGGCCTTGAAGTATTCCTGCGATGCCAGGTTGAGCAGCCAGGGGTGCGCCGCCTCCTGCAGTCGGGCGTTCAGGTGCTCGGCAATCTGCGTGCCCCAGAACTGGTAGAGGTTGGCCCCTGCCGCCGTGGCCAGGCGCGTGCCCATCTCCAGCCGGTAGGGCTGCATCCAGTCGAGCGGCCGAAGCACGCCGTACAGGCCGCTCAAGATGGCGACATGCTGCTGCGCCCATGCCAGGTCGGCACGGCCCAGCGTCTGCGCCTGCAGGCCCTCGTACACGTCGCCGTTGAAGGCCAGCACGGCTTGGCGCGCGTTGCGGGCCGAAAATTCGGGCGTCCAGGCCTGGTAGCGCGCCACATTCAGCGCGGCCAGCGGGTCGCTGATTTTCATCAGCGTTGCGATATCCTGCGGCGCCTTCTGGCGCAGCACTTCGATGAGGGCGGCGGCCTCGGGGATGAACTGCGGCAGCGTATGGCCCAGGCCTTGGGGCAGGGGCGTGTCGTAGTCCAGGGATTTGGCGGGAGAGAGCAGCAACAGCATGGCGGGCGTGGAGTCCATCAATCTCGGTCGTGAATGAAAAATGGCCGGCGCGAGGCGCCGGCCATTATCGACAAGGCCTTGGACAGGGGCCAAGGCTAGGGG
>NZ_MWOM01000273.1:0-383 GCF_012931925.1 Acidovorax sp. SRB_24 | reverse complement strand
ACTGTTGAAAGAGCATGTGGCAGACCTTTAGGGTGAACCGCCCCGGCTTTGAACCGACCCCCAGAAGTTGGACAGTTGCGATCCCGCTGAACATGCGGTATTTCTCAGCCGGCATCGGCGTGCCTGCGCATTGGTGAACCGGCAGAGGGGCAATACCGGCGCTGCGCGCGTGAACGCCAAGCGCGTCTACCGGGTGATGGCGGGCAATGCGCTGCTGCTGCCGAAGGCCCCCAGACGCCGACAGTCCAGTCAGCCCCACGAGGGCAAGATGGGGGTAGACCACAGCGATATGCGCTGGTGCTCGGACGGCTTCGAGATCAAATGCGACTCGGGCCAGACCGTCACAGCGACGTTCACGAAAGACTGCTGCGACCGCGAGATCG
>NZ_MWOM01000071.1:0-17557 GCF_012931925.1 Acidovorax sp. SRB_24 | reverse complement strand
AGCCCTGGACATTTTGTCTCACTGATCAGGAACAAGGCGTGCTGAATTTATGTGTTCCTGGAGACGTCGAATCTCTTTGCGAGCCGCCTTCGCCTTCTCTCTCACCGCCCATGTAGCCTCTCTCCATAACATTGCTCGGTCCAACACCTCAGTGGCAGCTTCTGGCACCATAGCTGTCCCGCACGCTAGAAATCCACTCAACAGAACCGCCGCAAAGCGGTCGCCGACCTGCGCGAAATCACGGGCGGCAACGGGTCGCAATCCGACATCCTGGCTCTGCGCTTTTGCTCACCCTGCAAGATAAACGGATCATCCAACCTGAATGAAGCGGTCCATAGCATCCTGCGCACGCACCGCCTGCACCCAGGCGCTCACCGCTCCCTCATCGGTCAGCGTCCGCACCTGCTGAAAAGCCACCTCGGCCTCGGGAAAACGCCGGCGCAGCAGGTTCAGCCACTGCTTGAGCCGCCCTGCGCGCTGGCGCGGCTCCAGGTCGCGGCACACCAGTTGCCAGAAGTCGGCGATGTGCGGCAGCAGGTCGGCCCACTGCACCGGCGCGGGCTGCGTGCCCGGGGCAGCGCCATCGGCCGCGCGGATCGCCCAGGCCAGGCCCGGGTCGGCCACTATGCCGCGCCCGAGCATCAGTGCGTCGCACCCGGAGAGTGCGCGGCAGCGCTGCGCATCTTCCACGGTCCAGATCTCGCCGTTGGCCACCACCGGAATCGACACCGCCGCGCGGATCGCCGGGATCTGCTCCCAGTACGCGGGCGGGCGGTAGCCGTCGAGCTTGGTGCGCGCGTGCACCACGATCTCGCAGGCGCCGCCGGCCTGCATGGCCTGGGCGCATTCGAGCGCCAGGCTGGCGTCGTTGAAGCCCAGGCGCATCTTGGCCGAGACCGGCAGATGCGCGGGCACGGCGCGACGCACGGCCGCCACCAGGGTGGCGATGCGCTCGGGCTCCTGCAGCAGCGCGGCGCCGCCGCCGTGGCGGTTGACCACCTTGGCCGGGCAGCCAAAGTTCAGGTCGATGCCCTCGGGGCCCAGCGCCGCCAGGCGCGCAGCGTTGTCGGCCAGGCTCGCGGGGTCGGACCCGAGCAGCTGCGCGCGCACCGGCGTGCCGGCGAGCGTGCGGCCTTTGTTGCGCAGCTCGGGAAGGTAGCGGTAGAACACCTTGTCGGGCAGCAGCGTGCCGGTGACACGGATGAATTCGGACACGCAGCGGTCGACCCCGCCGACGCGCGTGAGCACGTCGCGCAGCACAAAGTCGAGAAGGCCCTCCATCGGGGCGAGCAGCAGGGTCATGCGGTGCAGGCGCCGCACCACGGCGCGCAGTATTCGGTCAAATCAGCCCCAAACGCTTGCCAGACAAGCGCTTGCAGCTATCAAGAAAAGAGCCAGGCAACGTGCGCTGCCTGGCCCTGGTCACGCGGGTGCGGTGGTCAGGCCGCGGCCAGGCGCCACAGCGAGGTCACCTCGGCCGCGCGCGCCGCAGCCAGCGCATCGCCCGACTCGGTGGCCTTGGCGTGCTGCGGGCGCACATCGCAGCGCTCGACCACGCGCAGGCCGCCCTCGGCGATCCAGGCCAGCAGCTGCTCGCGCGGGCGCAGGCCCAGGTGCTCGGCCAGGTCAGACAGCACCAGCCAGCCTTCGCCGCCGGGCGCCAGGTGCGCGGCCAGCCCGGCCAGGAAGCCGCGCAGCATGCGGCTGCCTTCGTCGTACACCGCGTGCTCGATCGGCGAGCTCGGGCGTGCCGGCACCCACGGCGGGTTGCAGACGATGAGCGGCGCCTGCCCGGCCGGGAACAGGTCCACGTCCTGCAGCTCGACCTGTTTGGTCAAGCCCAGGCGCTGCAGGTTGTCCTTGGCGCAGGCCAGGGCGCGCGGCGCGTTCTCGGTCGCCACCACGCGGCGCACGCCACGGCGCGCCAGCACGGCGGCCAGCACGCCGGTGCCGGTGCCGATGTCGAAGGCCAGTTCCTTGGACGGCAGCGGCGCCTGGGCGACCAGGTCGATGTATTCGCCGCGCACCGGCGAGAACACGCCGTAGTGCGGGTGGATGCGGTTGTTCGGCCCCTCGCCTAAGGCGGCGATCTCCACGCCCTTCTTGCGCCATTCGTGCGCGCCGACCACGCCCAGCAGCTCGCGCAGCGACACCACCTGCGCCTCGCCCGTGGCCGGGCCCCAGGCTTCGGTCAGCGCCTCGGTCCAGTCGGGGGCGCGGCGCAGCTTGATGCTGTAGTCGCCTTCCACGCGGATCACGATGGCCGCGAGCGTGCGGGCACGCTGCGACTGCGCCTGGCGGTGCAGGTGGAACACTTCTTCGGGCGTGGAGCGCGCGATTTTCTCGGCCGCGCGGGCGGCCGCCTTGGGCGGCTTGGCCTCGATGCGGCGCTGCAGCGCCTGCAGCAGCAGGCGGGCGTTCTGAAAATCGCTGCGCCACAGCATGGCGGTGCCGGCACAGGCGAAGCGGTAGGCCGAGTCGGCCGACAAAGTGTCCTTGGCCAGTTCGACGCGGCGCGGCGCCGGCGCGCCACTTTCGGAACGCCAGCGCGCGGAGCGCACCTCGCCCTGTTCGTTCCATTCAATCATGGGAGCTTTCAGTTGAGGGGGCGCTTCAGGCGCACTTCTTCGATCTTCACGCTGCCGACCACGGCCGTCTTGGCGGTGGTCATTTCGCGCTTGAAGCCGGCGAGTTCGTGGAAGCGGATGGCGCGCTCGTTGCGCAGCGGCACCCAGGCGGTGACGTTGGTGCAGCCCTCTTCGGCCAGGCCGTCGCGCGCGGCGTCCCACAGCGCCAGGCCCACGCCCTTGTTCCAGTGCGTAGGAGCGGCGTAGATGGCCCAGATTTCTCCGGTGGTGGGGCGCGACTTCTCGTCGCGCGAGCGGTCGTAGCCGACGAAACCGACGATCTTCTCGTCTTCCACCGCCACCTGCACCTGCGGTTCGCAGTACTCGATGGCTTCGCGCCAGTAGGCCTGGCGCTTCTCGACGGACATGGATTTCAGTTGGTCGTCCGGCACCAGGCCTTTGTAGGCGGTCTGGGCAGACAGGGTGTGAATTTGGGCGATGGCTTTGGCATCGCGGAGCGTGGCGGGACGTACCTGAATACTGGACATGGAAAAACCGAACGGAAACGGAAAAAAACAGAAAGGAGCGGCATTGTCGCCGCAAACGAATTTCCAACCTCAGCGCTCGTGTTGCGTCCACCCGCTGCACGGGCCACGGCAGGCGCCCGGCGCAAGGCCTGCGCGGCGCGCGCCCGGCCGGGCGCGGCGCCTCAGAGCCAGCGCCGCAGCAGGCCCATCACGCGGTCGAAGCGCGCGCCATAGGGCGGATAGAGCAGCGCGCCCAGCGACCAGCGCGACTGCACCAGCACGGCCTTCTGGTGGCAAAAGCGCAGGAAACCCGGCTCGCCGTGGTACGCCCCCCAGCCGCTGTCGCCCACGCCGCCAAAAGGCAGGTTGTCGTGCGCGATGTGCACCAGGGTGTCGTTCACCGTCACGCCGCCGCTCACCGTGCGGTGCAGCACATCGTCGCGCGTGGCCTCGCTGTTGCCAAACCAGTAGAGCGCCAGCGGACGCGGCCCGCCGTTGATGTGGGCAATAGCATCGTCGAGCCGCTCGTAGGCGATCACCGGCAGGATGGGGCCGAAGATTTCTTCCTGCATCAGCTGCATGCCGGCCGTGGCGCCCAGCACCAGCGTGGGCGACATCTGGCGGCCCATGCCGCCGTCGAGCACGGCGCTGGCCGCGTGCGGCGCCGCGCCTGGCGCGGGGTCCATGTCGTGCACCTCGGCGCCCTGCGACTGGGCCTGCTGCAGCATCGAGCGCAGTCGCGCGATGTGGCGCGGGCTGATGATCGAGGCGTAGTCGGGGTTGCCGACGATGCGCGGGAACAGCCGCGCCACCGCGGCGCGGTAGGCCTCGGCAAAGGCCGCCTCGCGCCCGCGCGGCAGCAGCACGTAGTCGGGGGCGATGCAGGTCTGGCCGGCGTTGAGCAGCTTGCCGTGGGCGATCTTGAGCGCGGCATCTTGCAGGTCGCAGTCGGCGTCGATGATGCAGGGCGACTTGCCGCCCAGCTCCAGCGTGGTCGGCGTGAGGTGCGCCGCCGCGGCCTGCGCCACCTTGCGGCCCACTGCGGTCGAGCCGGTGAACACCAGGTGGTCGAACGGCAGCGCGGCAAAGGCGCCCGCCATGGCGGCATCGCCCTGCACGACGCAGAATTCGTCGGGGGCAAAGAACTGCGCCGCCAGCAGCGCCAGCTGCGCCGCGGTGTGCGGCGTGAGTTCGCTGGGCTTGAGCATCACGCGGTTGCCGGCCGCCAGCGCCGCGATGACCGGGGCCAGTGCCAGCTGCACCGGGTAGTTCCAGGGCGAGATCACGCCCACCACCCCGAGCGGCTGGCGCTGCACCCAAGCCCGCGCGGGCTGCAGGTGCAGCGGCGTGCGCACTTTTTGCGGTTTGGCCCAGCGCGCCAGGTGGCGCAGCGTGTGCGACAGCAGCGCGCGCAGCACGAACATATCGGCAACTTCAGTCAACCGCTGCGAACGAACGCCAAAATCCGCCTGCACAGCGGCGGCCAGCGTCGGGCCATGTTCGTCGAGCAGCTTCTGGATGCGCAGCAGGCGCTCACGGCGCACCAGCAGGGGCACGTCGGTGTGGGCGCGGCTGGCCGCGTACTGGGCGTCGAACAGGGGGCGAAGGTCGGCAGGGGTCATGGAAAACATCATAGGTGCCGCACCCGCGCAAGCTTGTAGGAAAAGCCGTTGAGAAAGCGCCTGCGGTCAAAGATCGCGCGGCTGCACGTCGGTCACCTCGCCTGCGCCGGGCAGAACGCCGCCGCGCCGCGGAGGCTCCGGCGCCGCAGCGGCCCCGCCGGGGTCGGCGCGCGGGCCGGTCCAGCGCGCGCCCGAGCGGTAGACCGTGCTCCAGCCGGTGCGCGGGTCCATGCGCATCGTCCAAGGCACGACGGGCTGGCCCGTCAGCCGTGCCCACCCTGCGCGCAGCCCCCACACCAGGGCCAGCACCAGCGCGGCCGCCAGCAGGCTCAGGAACAGCACCAGCCCGGCGGCCAGCAAAACGGCCCGGATGAGCCAGCGGGTCAGGCCCGCAACAAAATCGTTCAATCCATCTCCTTTCAGGGTCTGTCCCTGGGGCAGCCCGCAGGGGCCGCAGGTTTCAAGCCAAAAAGGCTGCCAACACTGATGCAGCAAGCGCCGGCAGCTCCCATTTTGATCCAGCCGCATCACGCAGGCTGGGCCGCGCTGAAGTGGAAGACCCCCGGCTCCAGCACCGGATCGACCCCCACCGCAATCACGCTCTTGGGCGGGAAACGCCCTTCGAGCAGCAGTTTGGACAGCGGGTTCTCAATGCGCTGCTGGATCGCGCGCTTGAGCGGCCGCGCGCCAAACACCGGATCGAACCCGACCTTGGCCAACTCGGCCAGCGCCGTCTCGGAAACGCGCAGCTCCAGGTCCATCTTGGCCAGGCGCCCTTCGAGCAGCCGCAGCTGGATGCGCGCGATGGACTCGATGTGCTTGGCATCGAGCGCGTGGAACACCACGGTTTCGTCGATGCGGTTCAGGAATTCGGGGCGGAAATGGTTTTTTAGTTCCCCCCACACCGCTTCCTTGATGTCGTCCGCGTCCTGGCCGACCATGGCCTGGATCAGGTGCGAGCCGATGTTGCTGGTCATCACGATCACCGTGTTCTTGAAGTCCACGGTGCGGCCCTGGCCGTCGGTTAGGTGCCCGTCGTCGAGCACCTGCAGCAGCACGTTGAACACGTCGGGGTGGGCCTTTTCGACCTCGTCGAGCAGCAGCACCGAATAGGGCTTGCGGCGCACGGCCTCGGTGAGATACCCGCCCTCCTCGTAGCCGACGTAGCCCGGCGGCGCGCCGATCAGGCGGGCCACCGAGTGCTTTTCCATGAACTCGCTCATGTCGATGCGCACCATGTGGTCTTCGCTGTCGAAGAGGAAGCCCGCCAGCGCCTTGCACAGCTCGGTCTTGCCGACGCCCGTGGGGCCGAGGAACAGGAAGGAGCCGGTGGGCCGGTTCGGGTCGCTCAGGCCCGAGCGCGAGCGGCGGATCGCATTGGCCACGGCGGCGATCGCCTCGTCCTGGCCGACCACGCGCTCGTGCAGCTTGGCCTCCATGACCAGCAGCTTGTCTTTTTCGCCCTGCATCATCTTGGCCACCGGAATGCCCGTGGCGCGGCTCACCACCTCGGCGATTTCCTCGGCGCCGACCTGGGTGCGCAGCAGGCGCGGCGCGGCCACCGCGCCGTCCTTGCCGGCCTCCTTGGCTTGCGCCTCGCTGAGCTTCTTCTCCAGCTCGGGCAGCTTGCCGTACTGCAGCTCGGCCACGCGGTTGAAGTCGCCCTTGCGCGTAAGCTCCTCGATCTGGAAGCGCAGTTGGTCGATGTCCTCGCGCACCTGGGCGCTGCCCTGGGCGCTGGCCTTCTCGGCCTTCCAGATTTCGTCGAGGTCGGCGATCTCCTGCTGCAGCGTGCCAATCTCCTCGTTGATGAGTTCAAAGCGCTTCTGCGAGGCTTCGTCCTTTTCCTTGCGCACGGCCTCGCGCTCGATCTGCAGCTGGATCAGGCGGCGGTCGAGCTTGTCCATCACCTCGGGCTTGGAGTCCATCTCGATCTTGATCTTCGAGGCGGCCTCGTCGATCAGGTCAATCGCCTTGTCGGGCAGGAAGCGGTCGGTGATGTAGCGGTGCGAGAGCTCGGCCGCGGCCACGATGGCCGGGTCGGTGATCTCGACGTTGTGGTGCTTCTCGTAGCGCTCCTTGAGGCCGCGCAGGATGGCAATCGTCGCCTCGACGGTGGGCTCACCCACCAGAATCTTCTGGAAGCGCCGCTCGAGCGCGGCATCCTTCTCGATGTACTTGCGGTATTCGTCGAGCGTGGTCGCGCCCACGCAGTGCAGCTCGCCGCGCGCCAGCGCCGGCTTGAGCATGTTGCCCGCGTCCATCGCGCCCTCGGCCTTGCCGGCACCCACCATGGTGTGCAGCTCGTCGATGAAGACGATGGTCTGGCCCTCGTCCTGCGCCAGTTCCTTGAGCACGGTCTTCAGGCGCTCCTCGAACTCGCCGCGGTATTTGGCCCCGGCCAGCAGCGCCGCCATGTCGAGCGAGAGCACGCGCTTTTTCTTCAGCGACTCGGGCACCTCGCCGGCGACGATGCGCTGCGCCAGCCCTTCGACGATGGCCGTCTTGCCCACGCCCGGCTCGCCGATCAGCACCGGGTTGTTCTTGGTGCGCCGCTGCAGCACCTGGATGGCGCGGCGGATCTCGTCGTCGCGGCCAATCACCGGGTCGAGCTTGCCAGCGCGCGCGCGCTCGGTCAGATCGATGCAGTATTTCTTCAGCGCCTCGCGCTGCCCCTCGCTCTCGGCACTGTCCATCTTCTGGCCGCCGCGCACGGCGTCGATGGCCGCTTCCAAGCTCTTGCGCGTAAGGCCGTTTTCCTTGGCGATGCGCCCACCCTCGCCCTTGCTGTCGGTCAGCGCGAGCAGGAACAGCTCGCTGGCAATGAAGTTGTCGCCGCGCTTGATGGCCTCCTTCTCGGTGGCCTGCAGCACGCGGCCCAGCTCGGGCCCGCCCTGCACCTGCTCCTGGCCCTGCACCTGCGGCAGGCGCTTGACGGCGGCCTCGGCCGCTGCCAGCAGGCCCGGCACGTTGGCGCCGGCGCGCTCGAGCAGCGCACGCGGGCCGTCGTCCTGGCGCAGCATGGCGACCAGCATGTGCACGGGCTCGATGTAGGCGTGGTCGTTGCCCAGCGCGAGCGACTGCGCGTCGGCCAGGGCTTCTTGGAACTTGGTGGTGAATTTGTCGAGACGCATGGTCCATATCCTCCGAATTGCGCTGCACTTGGGGCAGGTCCGGCCCGATTTCAAGACAGCAGCCGGGCCGAAGGCTGCGCTGCGTCAGTGGGTCCATGCGCGCCGGCGCACCCCAAAAGCTATTATTTTTATAGCCGTCAGCGCTTTATCCATAAAGGCTACGACCACTTTTAACTCTAATCCTGCGCGCACCTCAGGCGTTGCTGGCGGTGATGCCCCAGCGCGCCAGCGCCGCGTCGTCGCTCACGCGCGCGTCTACCCAGCGCGCGCCTGCGGCGGTCTGCTCTTTCTTCCAGAACGGCGCCTGGGTCTTGAGGTAGTCCATCAGGAACTCGCAGGCCTGGAAGCTCTCGCCGCGGTGCGCGCTGGTCACGGCGACCAGCACGATCTGGTCGAGCGGCTGCAGCAGGCCGACGCGGTGGATGATGCGCGCGCCAAAGATGTCAAAGCGCCGGAACGCCTCGGCGCCCATCGCCTCGATGGATTTCTCGGTCATGCCGGGGTAATGCTCGAGCTCCATCGATGCGACCTGGTCGCCTTCGTTGCGGTCTCGCACCGTGCCGACGAAGCTGCAGACGGCGCCCACGCGCTTGTCCTGCGCGCGCAGGGCGGCCAGTTCGGCGGACACGTCGAAATCGGCGGTTTGGATGGAAATGCGCAGCGGGTTCATGGGCAAAAATGAAAAGGCAAAGGCAAAGGATTAAGGCGAGCGGTGCAGGCGCGGCGCGGCCAGCAGGGCGCGCTCTTCCTCCACCACCTGGTGCAGTTGCTTCATGGCCGCCGAGGCGGGCAGCGCCGCCAGCAGCGCCTGCAAGCGCTCTACGTCGCCCACCGTGGGCGCCACCTTGATCTGCGCGATGGCGGCCGGCACATTGCCCGCCTTGACCAGCGCCAACACCTTGGCAGCCCACTCGCTCTTTGCACGCGCCATACCGGCCCTCTTAAAGTCCGGCGGAAATGCCGGTAGCATGGGCCGCACTTTAACGCTCCCTGCACGATGGCCACCCAAACAATCACCGCCCACGGCTACAAGCTCTATCCGTCGCCGCGCAACCTGCATCCCACGGTGTTCGCGCAGCAGGTGTTTGTGCCCCACCCCTACGCCCTGATCAACCTGCCCGACTACGACCTGGCGGGCAAGGCCACGCTGTTTGCCGCGTGCCGCCTGGCCGACATGAAGATGGGCCAGCTCGTCACGTTCGAGCTCGCCGCCGACCAGGCGCGCTTCGAGCGCCTGTTCACGCCCGACTAGCGCCATGGACGACGACAACCAGATTTTCGTGCCGCCGTCCTTCATGGCGGCGTACAGCGACGCGCGCGGGCGCCTGCGCGAAAGCGCCGACGTGGTGCGCGCACGCTACGAGCTGTGCGAAGACCTGGCCAACCACCTGGTGGAACAGGCGCAAACCCTGTACCACGTGCAGGCGCCGTCAGAATCCGAGATCTTGCGGCGCATCCATGCGGGCCTGAGCGGCGGCGAGTCGGGAATCCCGCCGGGCGAGGCGACCTGGATCGTGGTCCGGCTGGCCGAGCTGCTGGCGTGGCCGTGCCCTGACCTGCCTGCCGCAGACGCGTGATGCGGCCCGTGGCCATGCCAACTGCGCACTCCGCGTGTGCCCGGGGGCGAGCGCTCAGCGGTGCGTCGACCCCACGCGCCGCGTGGCGACCGCGCGCGCACAACGGCGCCGGGCGGCAGCCACCGTCGCCAGCGCCAAGGCGATGAGCGCCAAGGACGCAGGCTCTGGCACCGCGCCCGGAGGGACCTCCGCGGCGACGCGGAAGTTGGGTCCGAACAGGCCCGGCACCACGAGGCCATAGCCCCCCGGCTCCGCGAAGGCGTCGGCAGCGGATGCCAGCGAGGTGAGGTAGGCGATGTTCGGCGCCAGGGTCAGGCCCGTCGCCAAGCCGACAACGAAGTCGGGGAAAGGGTCGGGGTTGGGGTCGAAGTTGGGATAGAACGCCCCGATGGCATAGGTGCCTGCCGCCAGCGTGATCGATGCGATGTCCTCGAAAAGCCAGCGCCCCAGCGTGGAAGCCGACGCCTGCGCCGCACTCGCGTTCGACACCGTCGCCTGGCGCAGCAAGGTGCCCGCCGAGTCCCACAACCCGACCTGGTGTGTGTCGGTCAAGCCTGGCGCCCCTTCGTCGAAAAGGCCCAACCCATCCAAGGTGACTGCCGACGTCACCTGGAAGGACCAGCCCAGGTTGTTGAACCCAACCGTTTGGAACACGGTGCCGCTCGTGAAATCGAGCCCCAAAGGCGCCGCCTGCGCAGCAGTTCCGAAGGTCATGGCCCCGGCCAGGGCGGCGGCGGAGAGGAGGGAGACTTTCATGGGTGGTTCCTTTGCGTTGGATGGCATCGCGCCCCGAAGCAGGCACCGCCGCAGCACCTACAGCAAGATGCGATCCAAGGCCGAGTTACCAATGCAAGCCTTTGATTTATATGAATTTTTCTCAGCCATCCGCGGGCCAGGAGGCTGGCGGGTGTAAAGCGCTTCGACAACGCCCGCCTGGCGCGGGGCCTGAGCCACCCCGCCTGCGGCGGCAGGCCTAACCGCCCGTGACGGGCGGGAAGAAGGCCACCTCGGCGCCCTCGTCCAGTGGCGCGGCCTCGTCGCTCAACACCTGGTCGAGCGCCATGCGCACGGCCTTGCCGCGGGCCAGGCTGCTGGCGTGGGCGCCGCCGCGCGCGATCAGTTCGTCGCGCAGCGCTCCCAGCGTCGTGGCGCTGGTGTCCAGCGACTCGCTGCCCTGCCCCACGGCCTCGCGGATGGAGGCGAAATAACGCACCGTGATTTTTTTCATGACAGCAACTCCGCAAAGGAAATGAAGCGCACGGTGTCGCCCTGCGCAATGGTCTGGCCGGCGGGCTTGTCGACCACGCCATCGCCCCAGGCGGTCGAGGTCAGTACGCCCGAGCTTTGGTTGGCAAACAGGTCCAGGCCGCCTTCGGCGTTGCGCTGCACGCGCAGGAACTCGCGGCGCGTGTCGGCCTTGGGGCATGCGAAATCGGCGCGCAGGGACGTCGACGGGGGCGCCACATCGTGCACGCCCTGCAGGCGCAGCACAAAGGGCCGCACCAGCAGCAAAAAGGTCACGAAGCTGGACACCGGGTTGCCCGGCAGGCCCATGAAGTGCGCTGCGCCCAGGCGGCCATAGGCGAAGGGCTTGCCCGGTTTCATGGCGATCTGCCACAGGTCCAGGTGGCCCAGCGATTCCACGGCCGGCTTGATGTGGTCTTCCTCGCCGACCGAGACGCCGCCGCTGGTGAGCACCAGGTCGTGCGCGGCCGCGGCCTGGCGCAGCGCTTCGATGGTGGCCTCGCGCCGGTCGGGCACGATTCCGAAGTCCGCCACTTCGCAACCCAGGCGCCGCAGCAGGGCGCGCAAAAAGAAACGGTTGCTGTTGTAGATGGCGCCGGGCCGCAGGTCCTGCGGTGCCACCTCGCCGGGCATGACGAGCTCGTCGCCGGTCGAGAACAAGGCCACGCGCGGGCGCCGCGCCACCGGCAGCTGTGCCAGGCCGATGCTGGCGGCCAGGCCGAGCTCGGCCGGCGTGAGGCGCGTGCCGGCCTGCAGCGCCACGGCACCGAGCGCGATGTCTTCGCCGGCGCGGCGGATCCACTGGCCTGGCTGCGGCACGGCGTGGACGCGCACCTGGCCGCCGTCCAGGGCTGTGCAGTCTTCCTGCATCAGCACCGCGTCGGCGCCGGGCGGAATCGGCGCACCGGTGAAGATGCGCGCCGCCGTGCCCGGCTGCAGGGGGTGGCCGGCGCTGCCGGCCGCGATGCGCTGCGAGACGGGCAGCACGGCACCGGCCTGCGCCACGTCGGCGCAGCGCAGGGCGTAGCCGTCCATGGCGCTGTTGTCCTGGGGCGGCACCTGCAGCGGCGAGACGGCGTCCTGCGCCAGCACGCGGCCGTCGGCGTCGAAGGTGGCGACGCGCTCGGTGCCCGGCAGCAGCGTGGCCTGGGCCAGCAGCTCGGCCAGGGCCTGGTCCAGGGGTTTCATCGGGGGGCGCATGTCAGGGGATCTCCGTGCAATTCCCAATCGTAGGCAAAGCGTTCGCCCTGGGAGAGCAGCCAGTCCACGATCCGGTCGGGTTCGTTCAGGTCGAACACCGGCAGCTGCGTCGCGCTGGGCAGCCGGCCCGGCGCGTCGGTGGCGATGGCGACGATGAAGTCGTCTTCGGCATAGCTCGCCGGGCGGCTGGCGTACGTGTCCGTCGGTGCGCGCCAGATCTCGATCTTGGGCAGGTCGCTGTCCTTGAAGCCCTCGACCAGCACCCAGTCCACGCCCTGGTAGAGCTCGGCCAGCAGGTGGTGCACGCTCAGCTGCGTGGGTTGCTCGAACTCGCGCATCAGCGCCAGGCGCTCGTCGGACGCCACCACCACCTCGAACGCGCCCGCCTCGCGGTGGCGCCAGGTGTCCTTGCCGGGGTGGTCGATGTCAAAGCGGTGGTGCGCATGCTTGACCACCGAGACGCGCTGGCCGCGTTGGCGCAGCCCGGGGATGAGCTGCTCCACCAGCGTGGTCTTGCCGCTGCCCGAAAACCCGGCAAAGCCGACGACGTTCATCCGCCCCTCCTTGAAACGCTATCTTTTACATAGCTACAAGCGCTTGACAGATAAGCGCTGCAGCCAGATTTGGCCATCAATCGCAGTGGCGCGCGATGTAGTCCTTGACCTGCTGAGCATCGGCCGCCATGACCTCCACGCGCTTGGGCAAGTCCTCGATGCCGGCGAACCTCGCGGGCCGCTCGGGCGCGTGACCCAGGGCTTCTTGAATAGTCTCGGCGAACTTGATCGGCAGCGCCGTCTCGAGCACCAGCATGGGCTGGCCCGGCGTGCTGTGTTCGCGCGCCACCTTGACGCCGTCGGCGGTGTGGGTGTCGATGGTCACGCCAAAACGCTGGTGCGTGTCGCGGATCGTGGCCAGGCGGTCGGCGTGCGTGCTCTTGCCGCTGGCAAAGCCGTAGGTGCGCGCCGCCTCGGCAAAGGCCGGATCGGCGCTCAGGTCGAAGCGCCCGTCCTGGCCCAAAGCGGTGCCAAACAGCGCCTGCACGCGCGCGCCGTCGCGGCCGAGCAGGTCGAACACGAAGCGCTCGAAGTTGCTGGCTTTGCTGATGTCCATCGACGGGCTCGACGTCTCGTGTGTGTCGGCGCTGCCGCGCACGCGGTAGACACCGGTGCGGAAGAACTCGTCGAGCACGTCGTTCTCGTTCGTCGCCACGACGAGCTTGTCGATCGGCAGGCCCATGCTGCGCGCCACATGGCCGGCGCAGACGTTGCCGAAGTTGCCGCTGGGCACGGTGAAGCTGACCTTCTGGTCGTTCGCGGTGGTCGCCTGCACGTAGCCGGCGAAGTAGTACACCACCTGCGCCAAGAGGCGCGCCCAGTTGATCGAGTTGACGGTGCCGATCTTGTATTTCGCCTTGAAGGCGTGGTCGTTGCTCACGGCCTTGACGATGTCCTGGCAGTCGTCGAACACACCTTCGATGGCGATGTTGTGGATGTTCTCGTCCTGCAGGCTGAACATCTGCGCCTGCTGGAACGCGCTCATGCGGCCGTGCGGGCTGGTCATGAAGACGCGCACGCCCTGCTTGCCGCGCATCGCGTACTCGGCCGCGCTGCCGGTGTCGCCGCTGGTCGCCCCCAGGATGTTGAGCTGCTCGCCGCGGCGGCCCAGTTCGTACTCGAACAGGTTGCCCAGCAGCTGCATCGCCATGTCCTTGAAGGCCAGCGTCGGGCCGTTGGACAGGGCTTCGAGCCACAGGCCGTCTTCGAGGTGGCGCAGCGGCACGATCTCGCCGGTGCCGAACACCTCGGCGGTGTAGGTCTTCTCGCACAGCGCGCGCAGGTCGGCGTCGGGGATGTCGTCGATGAAAAGCTGCAGGATCTGGAACGCGAGCTCGGCATAGCCCTGCTCGTGGTAGGCCGTGCGCAGGCGCGTGAGCAGGGCGCCGTCCACCTGCGGGTAGCGCTCGGGCAGGTACAGGCCGCCGTCGGGCGCCAGACCTTCGAGCAGGATGTCGCAAAAACGCTTGCGCTGCGGGTGGCCGCGCGTGGACAGGTACAGCATCAGTTCAGCTCCTCCTTGCGGATGCGCGTGATCGGCGCCAGCACCGTCGGCAGGCCCTGCATCTGCGCAATGGCGTCGTTCATGGTGCCCTCGCGCGTGTCGTGCGTGAGGATGATCAGGTCGGTCTGCATCGAACCTTCGCCGCCCACCTCGTCGGCCTCACGCTGCAGCATGGCGTCGACGCTGATGCCGGCAGTCGCCAGGATGCCGGTCACCTTGGCCAGCACGCCGGCCTGGTCGGCCACGCGCAGGCGCAGGTAGTAGCTCGTGACCACATCGGCCATCGGCAGCACCGGCAGCGTGTCCATGGCGCCCTGCAGCGTGTGCGGCTGGAAGGCCAGGTGCGGCACGCGGTGGTGCGGGTCGGCGGTGTCCAGGCGGGCGATGTCGACCAGGTCGGCGATCACGGCACTGGCCGTGGGCTCACTACCGGCGCCCTTGCCGTAGTAGAGCGTGGTGCCGACGGCATCGCCGTTCACCACCACGGCGTTCATCGCGCCCTCGACGTTGGCGATCAGGCGCTTGGACGGCACCAGGCTCGGGTGCACGCGCAGCTCGACGCCGCTGGCGGTGCGCTTGGTGATGCCCAGCAGCTTGATGCGGTAGCCCAGCTGTTCGGCGTACCTGATGTCGGCGGCGGCCAACTGCGTGATGCCCTCGACGTAGGCCTTCTCGAACTGCACCGGGATGCCGAACGCGATGGCGCTCATGATCGTGACCTTGTGCGCCGCATCGACGCCCTCGATGTCGAAGGTCGGGTCGGCCTCGGCATAACCAAGGCGCTGCGCGTCCTGCAGCGCGGCACCGAAGTCCAGGCCCTTGTCGCGCATCTCGCTGAGGATGAAATTGGTCGTGCCATTGATGATGCCGGCCAGCCACTGGATGCGGTTGGCCGTGAGGCCCTCGCGCAGCGCCTTGATGATCGGGATGCCACCGGCCACGGCCGCCTCGAACGCGACCATGACGCCCTTGGCCGAGGCGGCAGCAAAGATTTCGGTGCCGTGCACGGCCAGCAGCGCCTTGTTGGCGGTGACCACGTGCTTGCCGGCGGCGATGGCCTCCATCACCAGCTGCCGGGCAATGCCGTAGCCACCGATGAGTTCGACCACGATGTCGATGTCGGGGTTGGCGATGATGGCGCGGGCGTTGTTCACCACCTGCACGCCGGCGCCCGCCACGCTCCTGGCGCGCTCGACGTCCAGGTCGGCCACCATGGTGATCTCAATCCCGCGGCCGGCGCGGCGGCGAATTTCTTCTTGGTTGCGTTGCAGTACGTTGAACACGCCGCTTCCGACGGTGCCGATGCCCAGCAGGCCGACCTGGATTGGTTTCATGGTGTTTATCAAAGGTAAAAAGTGGTTCTAACGCTTGTCCGGAAAGCGCCAGCAGCTATCAAAAAGAGAGTCCTCACGCGCCGCCATGGCGCTTGCGGTACTGCTCCAGGAACTTGGCCATGCGGCCGATGGCGTCGCGCAGGTCTTCCTCGTGGGGCAGGAAGACGATGCGGAAATGGTCGGGCTGCGGCCAGTTGAAGCCCGTGCCCTGCACCAGCATGACGCGGGTCTCTTCGAGCAACCGCAGGAAGAACTGGCGGTCGTCGGTGATCGGGTACAGCACCGGGTCCAGGCGCGGGAACATGTACAGCGCCGCCTGGGGCTTGACGCAGCTGACGCCCGGAATGGCGGTGATCAGCTCATAGGCCAAATCGCGCTGGCGGCGCAGGCGCCCGCCTTCGCGCACCAGGTCGTTGATGCTCTGGTAGCCGCCCAGCGCCGTCTGGATCGCCCACTGGCCCGGCACGTTCGGGCACAGGCGCATGTTCGAGAGCATGTTCAGGCCCTCGATGTAGTCGCTGGCGGCGGCCTTGTCGCCCGTGATCACCATCCAGCCGGCGCGATAGCCGCACGAGCGGTAGCTCTTGGAGAGCGAGTTGAAGGTCAGCGTGACCACGTCGTCGCTGAGCGATGCCAGCGCCGTGTGCACTGCGCCGTCGTAGAGCACCTTGTCGTACACCTCGTCGGCCAGGATCACCAGGCCATGCTCGCGCGCAATCTCGACGATGCCGCGCAGCAGCTCGTCGGAATACAACGCGCCGGTCGGGTTGTTGGGATTGATGACGACGATGCCGCGGGTGTTCGGCGTGATCTTGGCGCGGATGTCGGCCAGGTCGGGCATCCAGCCGTTGGCCTCGTCGCACATGTAGTGCACCGGCGTGCCGCCCGAGAGGCTGACGGACGCGGTCCAGAGCGGGTAGTCGGGGGCCGGCAGCAGCAGCTCGTCGCCGTTGTCGAGCAGCGCGTTGGTCGCCATGGCGATCAGCTCGCTGGCGCCGTTGCCCAGATAAATGTCTTCGAGCGTGACGCCCTTGACGCCCTGCTGCTGGGTGTAGTGCATCACCGCTTTGCGCGCCGCGAAAATGCCCTTGCTGTCGGAATATCCCGCCGAATTGGGCAGGTTGCGGATCATGTCCTGCTGGATTTCCTCGGGCGCGTCGAAGCCGAACACCGCCAGATTGCCAATATTGAGCTTGGTGATTTTCTGGCCCTCTTCCTCCATCTGCCGGGCGCGGTCCATGATGGGGCCGCGAATATCGTAGAGAACATTAGCCAGCTTGGCGGATTTTTGGACGGTTTTCATGCGCAGTAGGACGGAGTGCAAAGGCATTACCGCAGCCAGGGCCACGGCGAAACCTATAATTTGACCACAGTTCCACAGCCCGCTGCGGGCACCGTGCAGTGTCCTATTTCCCCCCGAGAGACCATGAAATTCCAGCCTGAGCATTCCGACGCACAAAGCATCACCGGCTACGGCCCTGGCTGGATCAGCGTGGGCAGCGAGAAGATCAGCGACAGCATCATCCTGGGCGCCCGCGGCCTGCGCATGGCGTGGCCCTGCGCGCGTTTCGAAGACCTGGCGCCCGCGCACTTCGCCCAGCTGGCGCAGCTGGACGCGGAACTGATCCTGTTTGGCAGTGGCAGCCAAAACCGCTTTGCGCCGCAGGCGTGGCTGCAGCCCCTGATGGCGCGGCGCATCGGTGTGGAGACCATGGACACCCACGCGGCCTGCCGCACCTACAACATTTTGGCGGGAGAAGGGCGCAATGTGATTGCCGCGCTGATCCTCGAACAGCCGGCATTCTGACCCAACGGAAGTGTTTCGGGGTAAAATTACAGGTTGCGGCCGGGGCGCCTGAAGAACAAGAACGACCCACATCCCCGGCTTTTCAACGACCTCACCCAGAGAGATTGAAGTTTATATGGCGATCGTTGTCAACAAACCCCTTCCCGAATTCGAAGCCAATGCCACCGGTGGCGTCAAGGTGTCCAACACCTCGCACAACGGCCAGGTGATGATTTTGTATTTCTACCCCAAGGACAACACGCCCGGCTGCACCACCGAGGCCATGCAGTTCCGAGACAAGTACAAGGATTTCGTGAAGGCCGGTGCTGCAGTGTTTGGTGTGTCGCGCGACAACATGAAGTCGCACGACGAGTTCAAGGCCAAGCTCGAGCTGCCATTTGAGTTGATCGCCGACACCGAGGAAAAAATGTGCCACATGTTCGGCGTGGTCAAGAACAAGATCATGTACGGCAAGAAGGTCAAGGGCATCGAGCGCAGCACCTTCCT
>NZ_MWOM01000032.1:0-42298 GCF_012931925.1 Acidovorax sp. SRB_24 | reverse complement strand
GCCGCTGCGGGCGCCATGGCCGGCACCGCCGCCCGCGGGCTTGCCGCCGCGATCGCCCTGGCCGGCCTTGCCGGCGCGCATGCGTTCCATCATCTCGCCGCGTGCGGCCTTGGCTGCGGCCTGCATCACGTCGCGGCTCGGCGGTTTGCCGGCACCGCCCCAGATGGTCTGGCGGCCCATGGCGATGGGCTCGGCCTTCTCGCCCTCGTCGGGGCCGAAGCCGTCGATGACCTGCACCGGAATCGTTTGCTTGGTGAAGCGTTCGATGTCCATCATGAAGCCTTCCTCGTCCATGCAGACCAGGCTCACGGCCTCGCCGCTGGCGCCCGCGCGGCCGGTGCGGCCGATGCGGTGCACGTAGTCTTCGGAGACGTTGGGGATTTCGTAGTTGACGACGTGTGGCAGCTCGTCGATGTCGATGCCGCGCGCGGCAATGTCGGTGGCCACCAGGGCGCGCACGTCGCCGCTCTTGAAGCCGGCCAGCGCCTGCGTGCGGGCGCTCTGGCTCTTGTTGCCGTGCAGCGCCATGGCGCTGACGCCGTTCTTGGTCAGGAATTCGGCCACGTTGTTGGCGCCGAACTTGGTGCGCGTGAACACCAGCACCTGGCTCCAGTTGTGCTCCTGGATGATGTGCAGCAGCACCTGCTTTTTCTTGCCGCGGCCTACCGGGTGGATCACCTGGGTGATGCGTTGCACCGTGGTGTTGCTGGGCGTGACCTGGATGCTCTGCGGGTTCTTGAGCAGGGTCGCGGCCAGGTCGCGGATCTCGTCGCTGAAGGTGGCCGAGAACAGCAGGCTCTGCTTGTCCTTGGGCACTAGCGCGAGGATCTTTTTCACGTCGTGGATGAAGCCCATGTCGAGCATGCGGTCGGCTTCGTCGAGCACCAGCACTTCCACGGTGGACAGGTCCAGGAAACCCTGCTGCTGCAGGTCGAGCAGGCGGCCGGGCGTGGCCACCAGGATGTCCACGCCACGCTTGATGCGGTCGATCTGCGGGTTCATGCCCACGCCGCCGAACACCACGGTGGAGTTCAGGTCGAGGTATTTGCCGTACTGCCGCACCGACTCTTCCACCTGTGCGGCGAGTTCACGCGTCGGCGTCAGCACCAGGGCGCGAACACCCTTGCCGCCAAACTTGCTCTTGGGGGCTGCTTCGAGCGACAGGCGGTGCAGCAGCGGCAGCGTGAAGGCGGCCGTCTTGCCAGTGCCGGTCTGGGCGCCAGCCAGCAGGTCTTGGCCGGCCAGCACGGCCGGAATGGCCTGTGCCTGGATGGGCGTGGGGTGTTCATAGCCTTGCTCGCGCACGGCTTTCATGATGGCTGGGGCCAGGTTCAGTTCGTCAAATGTCATGTAAGAAACGCGTCCATCCGGGCGCTGGGTATCGGCCTGTCGGGGCAGCCCGTGTGGGGTTGCCGAGCCAGTGTCAGGCTGATCTGGTTCAAATGAGGGAGCCCGCAATGAAGGTTTGCATCGTCCCCAGCAGAGAGCTGTATTGCGCACAACTGGAGTGCGCAACAGCGGTTATTGTCGCATGAGTCGATAATCGGGGTTTGTTTGCAGAATCCTCTGCCTTCTTTTTGCAGGTGTGACTACTTCCGATGGCCCAATACGTTTATTCCATGAACCGTGTCAGCAAGACCGTGCCGCCCAAGCGGCAGCTCTTGAAAGACATTTCGCTCTCGTTTTTTCCTGGCGCCAAGATTGGCGTGCTGGGCCTGAACGGCTCGGGCAAGTCCACCTTGCTCAAGATCATGGCCGGGGTCGACAAGGAGTTCGAGGGCGAAGCGCTGCCGATGCCGGGGCTGACCATTGGCTATCTGGAGCAGGAACCCAAGCTCAATGACGAGCACACGGTGCGCGAATCGGTGGAAGAGTCGATGGGCGCGGTCTTTGCCGCCAAGGCACGCCTGGAAGAGGTCTACATCGCCTACGGCGCCGAAGACGCCGACTTTGACGCGCTGGCTGCCGAACAGGCCCAGCTTGAAGCCATCATTGCCACCGCTGGCACCGACTCTGAGCACCAGCTCGAAATCGCGGCCGATGCACTGCGCCTGCCGCCGTGGGACGCCAAGATCGGCCTGCTTTCCGGTGGCGAGAAGCGCCGCGTGGCACTGTGCCGTCTGCTGTTGTCCAAGCCCGACATGCTGCTGCTCGACGAGCCCACCAACCACCTGGACGCCGAGTCGGTCGAGTGGCTGGAAGTGTTCCTCAAGCGCTTTACCGGCACCGTGGTGGCCATCACCCACGACCGCTACTTCCTCGACAACGCCGCCGAGTGGATACTGGAGATGGACCGCGGTCGCGGCATTCCATGGAAGGGCAATTACAGCACCTGGCTGGAGCAGAAGGGCGACCGCCTGGCACAGGAGCAAAAGAGCGAAGAGGCCCACGCCAAGGCCCTGAAGAAGGAACTTGAATGGTCGCGCCAGAACCCCAAGGCGCGCCAGGCCAAGAGCAAATCGCGCCTGGCCCGCTTTGAAGAGCTGAGCGACTTCGAATACCAGAAGCGCAACGAAACGCAGGAAATCTTCATCCCTGTGGCCGATCGCCTGGGCAACCAGGTGTTCGAGTTCAAGAACGTCAGCAAGTCGTTTGGCGACCGCATGCTGATCGACAACCTGAGTTTCAACATTCCGGCCGGCGCCATCGTCGGCATCATCGGTCCGAACGGTGCCGGTAAGTCGACGCTGTTCAAGCTGCTGGCTGGCAAGGAGCAGCCCGACAGTGGTGAGGTCATCGTCGGCTCGACCGTGAACATGGCCTTTGTCGACCAGCACCGCGATGTGCTGGCCAACGAAAAGACCGTCTGGGAAGATGTCTCGGGCGGGCTCGACATCCTCAACGTCGGCAAGTTCCAGATGGCCAGCCGCGCGTACTGCGGGCGATTCAACTTCAACGGCGCCGACCAGCAGAAAAAGGTCGGCATGCTCTCGGGCGGCGAGCGCGGGCGCCTGCACCTGGCCAAGACCTTGATTGCCGGTGGCAACGTGCTGCTGCTGGATGAGCCGTCCAACGACCTGGACGTGGAAACCCTGCGTGCCCTGGAAGATGCGCTGCTGGAATTTGCCGGTAGCGTGCTGGTCATCAGCCACGACCGCTGGTTCCTCGACCGCATCGCCACGCACATCCTGGCCGCCGAGGGCGACAGCCAGTGGACATTCTTCGACGGCAACTACCAGGAATACGAAGCCGACAAGAAAAAGCGCCTGGGCGAAGAGGGGGCTCGGCCGCACCGCATGCGGTTCAAGGCGCTCAAGTAGCATCGGCGATCCAACGCCACTCGCCGGGGATCGCTTCGCCATGCCAGTGCCTCCATCCCGCTTGAGAACGGTCTTTAGGGCCTGTGTCGTCACCGCCGTGCGCGAGGGCGAGGCGGTGATGGCGCAACTCATCGAGGCCACGCGTGGGGCGTTGGCCGGCCAGGAATCGGGCACGCGCGGCATTGCGCAGCGCAACCTGGCCAGCGACGCGCTGCGCCTGCTGGGCCGGCACGAGGCTGCGCTGCTCAAGGCCTATCCGATGGCCTTGCTGGAAGTTTTTGCCGAAGGGCCTGCTGCCGCGCGGCCCCGGCAGACCGACCCTACCGGCATGGATTTTGGCGAACTGGCCCTGGTGGACGACGCCGAGGTCCAGGCCCAGGTCGAGCTCTCGCGCGCGCAGCAGCGGGCGCTGCATGCCACCGATGCGGCGCTGGCAGAACTCAACGCCCTCGTCAGCGCCGCCCAGGGCCTGCAGCGCGTGCAGCCCGAGCGCAACCCCTTGCGCCCGGAAAACTACATCCGTGCGCTGCAACGGGTGGTGACCGAGACCGGTGCGCCCGCGCCGGTGCGGGACCTGTGGATGCAGCATTTGGGCGAGTTGCTCGGGCCACAGCTCGTCGGCGCCTACCAACGCGCTGCCCAGGCGCTGCGCGGGCAGGGCGTCGAGCCCGTGGGCTACGGCGTGGCGCTTGTGCCCGGCGTGCGTTCGGGGTATTCGGGCTACGCGAGTGCCTATGCCGACAGTGGCCACCACAGCCAGGGCATGGCATACGGGGCACCGTCGGGATACGCGCGCGGTGGGGAGGGCGCCGGCTGGATGGGCGACCCCGCAGTGGGGACGTTGACCGCAGAGACCGAAGAGGCCTGGCTCACCGTAGGCATCCTGCGCCAGTTGTTGGCCGGCGGCGATCCGTACGCTGCGCTGCACGGCAGCGCATATGCAGTGGAGGCACCGACCCCAGGGCTGCACCCCGCATGGGCCGAGCCCCAGGTAGCAGGAGTCCCAACGCACACTGAACGGGCCGGTGGCCCGCTGCCAGCGGCTGCGGCCGAGGCCTTGCACGACATGGCGCAGCTGGAGCGGCTGGTCGGGCGCTTGGCCCAGGGCGCCCCCCTGTCTGGCGCGCGGCCCCTGGGGGCTGCGCTGGGCAGCCAGAATATTTCTTCTGGCAGTTCCATCGATTCCCCAGGGCGCGCCGCCGAGGTGGTTGCGCGCATGGTCGAGAACCTGGCGCAGGATGCGCGCCTGCTGCCAGCCGTGCAGCGTGCCGTGCAAAGCCTGGAGCCGGCGATCCGCAAGCTGGTGCGGCACGACCCCCGTTTCTTTTCCGACAGCCTGCACCCCGCACGCCGCCTGCTCGATGAGTTGACGCAGCGCAGCCTGGCATTCGCCTCACCGGAGGCGCCCGGCTTTGCTGGCTTCATGCGCACCGTCCATGAACGGGTGGAGCCGTTGTGCCGCCTCAAGGTCGTCAACGCCGCCTCCTTCGAGTCCGTGCTCGGCACGTTGCAAGCCGCCTGGGATGCGCAGGCGAACGAACTCCAGGCGCGGCACGAGGAAGAGGCGCAGCAGCGGTGGCAGGCGCAGCAGCGCGAAGCGCTGGCGGGGCGGATCGCCGCCGACATCCGCACGCTGTCCGGTGCCGACCAGGTCCCTGCCGATGTCTTGGACTTCGTGGCCGGACCGTGGGCGGATGTGGTGGCGTTGGCACAGTTGGAGGGGCCTGAGGCTGCCGATGGCGATCCGGGGGGCTACCTCGCGTTGGTGCCCGAACTTTTCTGGAGCGCCCAGCCCGCGCTGGCGTGCACCGATCCCGCGCGGTTGATTGAGGCCATGCCGCACCTGGTGGCCACGCTGCGCACCGGACTGCAGTCGATCAGGCACCCCGAAGACCTGGCCCGCGCCTTTCTGGAGCGCTTGACCGGTCTGCACCAAAGGGCGCTGGCCGCTGTTGAGACCATGCCGTCTGTGCCCGCGCAGCACGCTGCAGAGCCCGTGCCCCCTAAGACGGCCACCGCGCCGGCGCCGCCCGAAGTGGAGGCCGAGTTCACTGTGGGCACCTGGGTGGAGCTGCTCAGCAACCGCCGCACGGTGCGCACGCAACTGACCTGGACCAGTCCGCAGCACACGCTGTTCCTGTTCACGGCCCCGGACGGAAGCACCCAGTCGATGACGCGGCGCATGCGTGACAAGCTGGCGGCGCAAGGGGCCCTGCGCGTGGTCCCTGCGCCCCCGATGGCGCGTGCCACTGAGGGAGGTGCGGCCTCAGCGCCCGTGCGCAAGCCGCCCCACAGCCGCTGACGCGGCCCGGCTCACGCCGGAGGAAGCCGCTGGCGCACCAGCTGGATGTGGTTGCGCAGCGCATACAGCTCGTCGGCATATGACAGCGGCACGCTCACTTTTTCCACCTGCGCTTCGAGCTGGTCCAGCGCCTGCGACAGCGCCGCCATGGGCAGCTGGCCCGATTCCATGTCGGTTTCGATCTCGCGCAGCCGCCCGTACCAACGGAACACGCGCGAGCGCACGCGAAACTGGTAGAGCGGCGGCACGATGCGCGAGAGCGGCAGCAGGGCGGCGAGCAAGATGCCCAGTACCAGCCACATGCGCTCGATCAGGTTGGCGATCCAGAACGGCAGGTAGCGCTGCAGCAGCGGCACCGGCTCGTTGATCGCGCGGTCGGCCTCGGGGGCCATCGGCAGCTCGCTGAGGCGCGTGTTCGGAAACTCGCGGGCCCGGTTGAACCAGCCGGCCCCGCTGTGCAGCGCCTGGCCGGCCTGGGCAAACAGCTGCAGCAGGGCCGGGTGCGTGCCGCCCTGCGCCAGCAGCGCGGTGGTGGACGCCACCAACCTCACGTCGGCGGGCGGCACATCGCCCGCCAGGTCGACCACGCCGCGCGGCAGCGTAACGGGGCTCAGGAACGCAAAGCGGCGGCCATAGGCTTCGTGCTGCGGAAAGTCCATCAGTTGCACGCCGGGCGTTTGCAGCAGCATCTGCACCATCGGTGCCTCGGGCGCCGAGGCAAACACCAGCACATCGAGCTTGCCGGCGAGGAAACCCACCGTGGCCGGCGTCTGCCCGAGCTGCGAGAGCCGGAGGTCGGTGGGCGCGATGCGATTGGCAGCGAGCAGTTTTTCGACCAGCGTGGGCACACCGCTGCCGGCCGTTCCGACGTTCACGCGCAGGCCGCGCAGCTGGGGCAGGGCGTCCAAGCGCCCCGAGCGGTTGCGCTGGCGCGCGGCGTCCTCGCGGTAGAACAGCCACAGCGGCTCGACGAACAGGCTGCCCAGCGAGGACAGCCCTTCCCGGTCGCTGGCCTGCAGCTCGGCCGTGCCGCCTTGCACGAAGGCCAGGTCCGCGCGGCCCTCGCGCAGCAGCTGCAGGTTGGCCGACGAGCCTTCGCTGGGCAGCAGCACGACGCGGATGCCATCGGCCGCCAGCGCCTTCTGGTAGCGCTTGCCAAACTCTTCATAGGCACTTTGCGCCGGGCCGGTCGCCAGCGTCACCTGCTTGGGCGGCGTGGGCTTGAGCCACGCATAGGCCAGCGCCAGCAGGCCGACGGCGAGAAAGGCGAGGGGACCGGCGGAGATCAGCAGGTCGCGCAGCGACAGCAGCGTGTTGCGAAAGGCCTGGGGCATGGGCTGGGCCTTCAGGCCAGATCGGCCATGCAGGGCAGGTGCAGGCCTTCGTGCGTCGTGAGGCTCCGCGCGGCCTGCACCGCGCGCAGCGTGGCGCGCGCCGTCGCCTCGGCGGCCATGGTGGCCAGCACCAGCATGCCGGGGTGATGCGCCGCTCGGCCGGTGGCCAGGGCGAACAGCGTGTCACCGTCGCTCATGGTGTGTACGGGATTGATGCTGCGCGCCAGCCCGTCATGACCGGCCATGGCCAGGCGCTGGGCCTGCACCTTGGAGAGCAGTGCATTTGTGGCGATCACGCCAATGGTGGTATTGCTGCCGGCCAGTATCGGATGGGGCGGCTCGCCGCGCAGCAGGGCGCGGCGCGTGTCGCGCAGCGCCAGTCCATCCACCGTGCGGGCTCCCGCCAGGGGCAGGCCAGTATCCGGGTCGACCACGTCGCCCACGGCATTGCAGGCGATGAGGGCGCCCACGGTCACATCGCCCACGCGCACCGACGCGGTGCCCAGTCCGCCCTTCATGGCGTGCTGCATGCCGAACATCTTGCCCACTACCGCCCCGGCGCCTGCGCCCACATTGCCCTCGACCGGCGGCTGCCGCGTGGCGGCGGCGCAGGCAGCGTAGCCAGCGGCCGCATCCGGACGGATGGTCATGTCGCCCACATGCAGGTCGAACAGCACGGCAGCGGGCACCAGCGGCAGGCGGCCCACGCCCACGTCCAGACCCACACCCTGCTCTTCCAGCCAGCGCATGGCGCCTGTGGCGGCGTCGAGACCCCAGGCGCTACCGCCGGCCAGCATGATCGCATGCACGCTGCTCACCAGGTTGCCGGGTGCCAGCAGATCGGTCTCGCGCGTGCCGGGTGCGGCGCCGCGCACGTCCACGCCGGCGACGGCACCCTCGCGTGCGATGACCACGCTGCAGCCGGTGGGGCGGCGCGCGTCGGTGTGGTGGCCGACCTCGATTCCGTCCACATCGGTGATCGCGCCGACCGATGGGTTGTGTGTGTCAAATGGCATAGCGCGTCCATTATCCAGGGCGTGGCAGGGCGGCCTGTGGCAGCAGCTGTCACAAGTTTTCAGATGGGCGGTGAGCAGGGATTCGTCGCGACATGGCTTAAATAAATGAAATCACATAAGCATTCGTTTTTATATTTGTTGTGTGTATGAGGTGTTCTTTTCATACTACGTCCCGTTGGTACCGCAAGAGCTGGCGCCGCACCGTACGCGTCGACATGTACCCCGTGGCCAGCCAGCTGCAGAGGGGGCGTGCCGCCGATTCACATTCACAGAGAACGCAGGTGCCAGTTGTGCACCCGGAGATAGACACCCATGACCGATCGCTTCAAGACCCGCCGCTCCGTGCTGGCCATGGCCGCTTCCATCGCAGCCATCACCGCAACCTCATTCGGTTTGCCAGCAACGGCCATCGCCCAGGACGCTGGCAAGCAGCAGATCGTGATTGGCGGCACCGCCGGCTCCAACATCGACCAGCTGCAGGCCGGCATCGTGCCGCTGCTGCAGAAAAAGGGCTACAAGGTCAAGCTGGTCGAATTCAACGACTATGTGCAGCCCAACCTGGCACTGGCCGATGGCTCGCTGGATGCCAATTTCTTCCAGCACGAGGTGTACTTCAACCAGTTCAAGGGCGATCGCAAGCTGGATTTGTCGGCGCTGGTGCAGGGCCCCATCGCACCGATGGGCGTGTACTCCAAGCAACGCAAGAGCCTGGCCGAGCTGAAGGAGGGGGACCGTGTGGCCCTGCCCAACGACCCCAGCAACCTGGCGCGTGGCATCTTGCTGCTGCAGCAGGCGGGGCTGGTGAAGCTCAAAGAGGGTGTGAACCCGCTGCGCGTGTCGGAACTGGACCTGGCCTTTAACCCCAAGAAAATCAAGCTGGTGCCGCTGGACGCAGCCCACCTGCCCCGCGCGCTGGACGACACGCAGTTCGCCATCATCAATGGCAACTTCGCCATTTCCTCCGGTCTGAAGCTGCAGGAAGCTGTGTTGCTGGAAAAGACCCCCGAGCACTACCTGAACATCGCTGCCGTGAAGACCAAGGACAGGAACACGCAGTGGGCCAAGGATCTGGAGGCTGCCTTCCGTTCGCAGGAATTCAAGGCCGTGGTGGACACCAAGTTCGCGGGCTATGCCAAGCCCGGCTTCCTGCAGTAAACGTCATCGACACCAGCACCCCTTTTGCGTCAGGTATCACGCAGCCCAGGCGGCGTGATCCCGGGCCATGCATCTCTCCCCGGTGTGCTGCAGCAGCTTTCGCGGCAAAAGAGCCAGGCACGCGTTTCTGGCTCTATTTGCAGCCACGCTTTATCGGTGCGTTTGGGCATCGCCGCGCTGGCAAGGCGCACCAAAGTTACTGGCGCCGGATTGCCCTCGGCGGGTGATTGCAGGGTGCCAACAGATCGGTTTCGCTTGTCCCGGTTGTCGCGCCGCACATGTCCATGGCGCCCTCGAACGCCATGACAAGACGGCAGTCCGTGGGATGGCGGTGCTCAGTGAAAGTGGCCGACCTCAATGCCCGCCACGCGGGTGCTGCTGCCGGGGGCGCCGGCGGGAGAAGGTGCATGCATGGCGGGCGATTGCGGCGCCGGGATCCCGTGGCCCGGCGCGCTCGCCATTCAGAGCTTGCTGTTGCGCAGCCGCAAGGCGTTGCTGATCACCGAGACCGAGCTCAGGCTCATCGCCAGCGCCGCAATCATGGGCGACAGCAGCCAGCCGGTGAATGGGTACAGCAGGCCCGCCGCCAGCGGGATGCCCAGCGCGTTGTAGGCGAAGGCGAAGGCCAGGTTCTGCTTCATGTTGCCCACGGTGGCCACCGATAGCGCGCGTGCCGTGGCGATGCCGCGCAGGTCGCCCTTGACGAGGGTGACCTGCGCGCTGTTCATGGCCACATCGGTGCCGGTACCCATGGCGATGCCGACATCGGCGCGCGCCAGCGCAGGCGCGTCGTTGATGCCGTCGCCGACCATGGCAACGTTGCGGCCTTCTTTCTGCAGGCGCTCGACCAGTGCCAGCTTGTCGGCCGGTTTGACCTCGCCATGCACCTCGTCAATGCCCAGCCGCTGGCCCACAGCGCGCGCAGTGGTCAGCCCGTCGCCCGTGGCCATCACCACGCGCAGGCCGGCGGCGCGCAGGCTGGCCAGGGCTTCGGGCGTGCTGGCCTTGACGGGGTCGGACACCGCCAGCAGGCCGGCCAGTCGGCCGTTTACCGCCAGGTGCATCACGCTGGCGCCCTGGCTGCGCAAGGCCTCGGCCTGCGTGGCCAGCGGTGCCACGTCCACGCCGGTTTGCTGCATCAGCACCGTGTTGCCCAGCGCCAGTGCCTGCCCGGCGACGTTGCCGCGCACGCCGATGCCGGAGGCGGAGTCGAACTGCTCGGCTGCGGTCAGCGCCAGGCCACGCTCACGCGCCGCATTGACGATGGCCGCCGCCAGCGGGTGTTCGCTGCCCTGGTCCAGGCTGGCGGCCAGGCGCAGCACGTCGTCGTCCGCAAAGCCCGCTGCGGCCACCGCGCGCTCGAAGGCCGGCCGGCCTTCGGTCAGGGTGCCGGTCTTGTCGACGATGAGGGTGTCGATCTGGCGCAGGTTCTCGATGGCCGCCGCATCACGGAACAGTACACCGCGGGTGGCGCCGCGACCGGTGGCGACCATGATCGACATGGGCGTGGCCAGGCCCAGCGCGCAGGGGCAGGCGATGATGAGCACCGCCACGGCATTGATCAGGCCATACACCCAGCTCGGCTGCGGGCCGAATAGCCCCCAGCCGAAAAACGTCAACAGCGCCGCTGCCACCACCGCCACCACAAAGTAGCCGGCCACGGTGTCGGCCATGCGCTGCATGGGTGCACGCGAACGCTGGGCCTGCGCCACCATCTGCACGATCTGCGACAGCACGGTGGCCGAGCCGACATGCTCCGAGCGCATGACCAGCGCGCCGCTGGTGTTGAGCGTCGCGCCGATGAGCTTGTCGCCCACGCGCTTGGTCACCGGCAACGGCTCGCCGGTCAGCATGGATTCGTCGAGCGCGCTGCTGCCTTCCTCGACCACGCCGTCTACCGGCACCTTCTCGCCGGGGCGCACGCGCAGCCGGTCGCCCACATGCACATGGGCCAGCGGAATGTCTTCTTCGCTGCCATCGGGCGCGATGCGGCGCGCCGTCTTGGGCGCCAGGCCGAGCAGCGACTTGATGGCGGCCGAGGTCTGCGAGCGCGCCTTCAGCTCCAGGATCTGCCCCAGCAAGGTCAGCGAGATGATCACCGCTGCCGCCTCGAAATACACCGCCACCCGCCCCATGGAGATGAACGAGTCGGGGAACACCTGGGGCGCCACCGTGGCCACCACGCTGTAGGCAAAGGCCGCGCTGGTACCCAGGCCGATCAGCGTCCACATGTTGGGGCTGCGGTTCACCACCGACTGCACACCGCGCACCAGAAACGGCCAGCCGGCCCACAGCGCAATCGGCAGCGTAAGTACCAGCTCGATCCAGCTTTGCACGGCCATGTCGAACCAGCCCAGCCGGTGGCCGAACATCGCCAGAAAGGTGACCACCACGGTGAGCGGCAGCGTCCACCAGAAGCGGCGCTGAAAGTCCACCAGTTCGGGATTTTCTTCCTCGGTCAGTTCGGGAATCAGCGGCTCCAGCGTCATGCCGCACTTGGGGCAATTGCCGGGGTGGTCCTGCCGGATCTCCGGGTGCATGGGGCAGGTGTAGACCGCGTGGTCGCCGGCTGGAGCGTTCACTGGTGCTGCTCCAGATGCGTGCTCGGGCACAGGCGGGGCGTGACCCGGTTCATGTGGATGTGCATGTGTATGCCCCTGCCCGGAGCCTTCCGGCTGCAGTGTCATATGGCATTGAGGGCAATGGCCGGGGTGGTCTTGCCGCACCTCCGGGTGCATGGGGCAGGTGTAGATGTTGCCGGGGATCGGGGCCTGCGCCGACGGGTGCTGTGGGCCGTGGCCATGGTGCGAAGGGCCATGTGGGTGGCCTGGGGTGGCTGTATCGGGCGGGTTCATGGGGGCCTTTCTGGCTGGATGTGCCGGTGGGTGTCTTTAGCGTGCGGCTTCCATGCGGGTGATGAAGTACCCGCCACTTTGCCGTTCGACGTGGAAGCGCACCTTGTCGCCGGGCTGGAACGACGCAAGCATGCTGGCGTCGTTCACGCGGAACACCATGGTCATGGGCGGCATGCCGAGGTTCTTGATTTCGCCGTGGCGCAGTGTGACCTTGAGCGTGCGTGGGTCCCAGCGGGTGATTTCGCCTTCGCTCAGCTCACTCTGGTCTGCAGACGCGCTGCTCTGTGCGCGCTGTGGGGCCGGCGCAGGAGGGGCCGGCGCAGGAGGGGCCGCGGCGGAGTGGTGGCTGTCGTGGTCGTCCGCCGAGGCTGGGGCCTGCGCCAGGGCTGGGCCCAGCGCGCCGGCCAGCAGCAGGGCGATGAGGGCAGGGGCGAGTGCTTTCATGACGCGGCCTTCTGGTTGTAGCTCTTGAAGACGCGGGTGCTGCCATCGCGCGCGACCAGCAGCACATCGTAGGGGTCGCGGCGGTTGCCGTACACCGCGCCGTCCATGCCGGGCGAGCCCACGGGCATGCCGGGGACGGCCAGGCCGAGCGCCTTGGGCTTTTGCTGCAGCAGGGCGCGCACGTCGCTGGCGGGCACATGGCCCTCGAGCAGGTAGCCGCCGACCAGCGCGGTGTGGCAGGAGCCGAGTTTTTGCGGCAGGCCCAGGCGGCTGCGCACGGCGTTGTTGCCGGTGTCGTGCACGGTGACCTTGAAGCCATTGGCCTGCATATGCTCCACCCAGTCTTTGCAGCAGCCGCAGCTCGGGTCTTTCCAGACCTCGACGGCGGTGGAGGTGCCGGTGGCCGCGCGCACCAGGCGCGGCGCGGCCAGGGCTGCGGCCAGCAGGGGCAGGGTCGTGAGCAGGCGGCGGCGGGCGAGGCCGCTGTGCGGGGCTGCCAGGGTGGTGAAAGCGTGGGGTGTCTGCATGGTGGTGTCCTTGGGTGAATAGCGTGGATGGGGGATGTGCGGGTCAGCGGGCGCGGGGCCGCACGGTGATGGTTCCGGTCATGCCAGCCTGGTAATGGCCTTCGATAAGGCAGGCGAAGTCGAAATTGCCGGGGCGGTTGAACTGCCAGACGATGTCCCCCTGCTTGCCGGGGGCCACGTGCGCCATCGAGGGCGCGTCGTGCTCCATGCCGGGGTGCTTGCGCATCATCTCGGCGTGGGCGTCGAGGTCGGCCTGGGTGCCGAGCACGATCTCGTGCATCAGTCGGCCCTGGTTCTCGACGCGCAGGCGCACGGTGTCGCCCTCGCGCACTTCGATGTGGTTGGGCTCAAAGCGCATGGCGTCGGTCATGCGCAGCGTGATGGTGCGCTGCACGGCAGCAGCGTCGCCGGCAATGCCCCAGGCGGTTTGCTCTTTGGCGGGCTCGGCCGCGTGGGCTGGGGCATGGGTTGCGCCTTCATGGCCAAAAGTGGCTCCAGCGCTTACCAGTAAAGCGCAAGCAGCTATGAATTTAATAGTTTTCATGGTTTCTCCTGGAACAAAAATCGTCAATGGGAATGGGTGCCGGCGGTGGGTTTGCGCACCGTGGCGGCGCCGGGGGCGGTGGCTGCGGGTTGGCTGCGCGGGGCTTCGGGCAACTGCGCGGGTGCGCCCTGCCATTCAGAGGGCTGCGTGCCCGGCGGGTGCTGAAAATCGCCCGGATCGCGGTAGTCGTCCGCAGCCAGCCCCTTGCGCACCTTGAGCGTGGTGAACATGCCGCCCATCTCCAGCGGGCCAAAGGGGCCGGTGCCGGTCATCATCGGGAAGGTGTTCTCGGGCAGCGGCATCTCCATGGCGCCCATGTCGGCCATGCCGCGCTCGCCCATCACCATGTAGTCGGGCACGATTTTCTGGATCTTGCCGACCAGGCCGCGGTGGTCCACGCCGATCATGGTGGGCACGGCGTGGCCCATCGCGCCCATGGTGTGGTGGCTCTTGTGGCAGTGCAGCGCCCAGTCGCCCAGTTCGTCGGCAATCAGCTCGACTTGCCGCATCTGGCCCACGGCCACGTCGGTGGTCACTTCGGGCCAGCGCGCGCTTTGGGGCACGGGGCCGCCGTCGGTGCCCGTCACCTCGAACTCATGGCCGTGGATGTGGATGGGGTGGTTGGTCATGGTCAGGTTGCCCACGCGGATGCGCACCCGCTCGCCCTGGCGCGCCACCAGCGGGCTGATCGCGGGGAACACGCGGCTGTTGAAGGTCCAGGTATTGAAGTCCGTCATGGTGTTGACCTTGGGCGTCAGGCTGCCGGGCTCCACATCGTAGGCAGACAGCAGGAAGGCATAGTCACGCTGCACTTCGGCGATCAGCGGATGCTTGCCCTTGGGGTGCGTGATCCACAAGCCCATCATGCCCATGGCCAGTTGCACCATCTCGTCGGCATGCGGGTGGTACATGAAGGTGCCTGGGCGGCGCGCCGTGAACTCGTAGACGAAGGTCTTGCCCGGCGGAATGTGCGGCTGGGTCAGGCCCGCCACGCCGTCCATGCCGTTGGGCAGGCGCTGGCCGTGCCAGTGCACGCTGGTGTGCTCGGGCAGGCGGTTGGTGACGAAGATGCGCACCCGGTCGCCTTCGACCACCTCGATGGTCGGGCCCGGGCTCTGCCCGTTGTAGCCCCACATGTTGACCATGAAGCCGGGTGCCACCTCGCGCACCACGGGCTCGGCCACCAGGTGGAATTCCTTGACGTTCTGGTGCATGCGCCAGGGCGCGGTCCAGCCATTGAGCGTGACCACGGGCTGGTAGGGCCGGCCCGTGGGCGGCACCAGGGGCGGCGCCGTGTCGGCGCTGGTTTGTATGGCGGGCTCGGGCAGCGCGGCCAGGACCACGCGGCTGACGGAGGCGGCGGCCACGGCGGCGGCTGCGCCGGAAAAGAAATTGCGGCGGTTCATGTCAGTGGCCTTGTGGGGAGGAAGTGGCAGCAGCGCCGGATGTCAAACCTTGCAAGGCGCCCGGCGATGTGCCGGTAAGGGCGAGCTGCAGATCGGTCTCGGCCAGCCAGAAGTCGCGCTGGGCCTCGATGGCGTTGGCCACGGCTTGCGTGCTGGCGCGCGCCTCGGCCAACAGCTCCCACACGCTGGCCAGCATGCCGTTGTAGCGCAGGGTGGTCTCGTCGGTGATGAGCTGGCGCAGCGGCACCACCTCGCCCTGCTGCTGGCGCGCCAGATCGAGCGCGGTGCGGTAAGTGAGCCAGGTGGCGCGCACCTCGCTGCGGGCGCGCACGGCGGTGTCTTGCAGTTGGGCGGCGCTTTGCTCCACCTGGGCCTGGGCGCGGGTGCGTGCGGCGCCGCCCCAGTCAAACAGGGGCAGGGGCAGGTCCAGCTCCCAGCCGCGCTTTACGTCGCGCTCGCCCGTCGCTCTTTCGGTGATGGTGTTGCGGCTGTAGGCCACGCCGATATCGCCAAACACGGCCCCCGCGCGGCTCCAGCCTTGGCGGGTGGCCTGGGTGTCGAGCTCGCGGCGCGCGGCCTGCACGTCGAGGCGTTCGCGCAGCGCGCTGGCTTCAATATCGTCGGCAGGTAATGCGGTCGCGGGCAGCGGCGGGAGCTGTTCTGCCAGCCGGTACTGCGCTTGCAGCCCCCATACGCCCATGCGGCGGTTGAGCTGCTCGCGCTCGGTGGCGGCGGCCAGGCGGGCGCGGGCCAGCTGGGCGCTGGCCTCTTGCAGCACGGCCTGTTCGCGCGCCTGCTGCAGGCGGCTCCAGTTGCCCACGCGCGCCATGCGCTGGGCCAGCTCGGCGCCCACCTCGGCGGCGTCGACCATCCGCTCGTGCGTGGCGGCCACCTGCTCGGCGGCCACGGCGCGCAGCCAGGCGCGGCGAGTGTCAGCGGCCAGCGCCACCACCCCTTGCGCCGCTTGTTGCGTGGCGATCTGCAGGCGCTCGGCCTGCCGCGCGGTGCGCCAGGGCAGGGTGATGAGGTCGAGCAGGCTGAAGGCCAGCGTGCGCTCAATCTCGCGCTCGTGGCCGCTGGTGAAGCGCCCTAGGGTCAGGTGCGGATTGGGCAGCGTGAGGGCCTGCACGCGCTCGGCATCGGCGATGCCCAACGCGGCCAGCCGGGCTTGCAGGCCGGGGTTGTTGAGCAGGGCGATGCGCACGGCCGCATCTTGCGTGAGGGGCTGGGCCAGCCAGCCCCGGATGGCGTCTTGCACTTGCGCGCGCGCAGTGGGGTCGGACGAGGGCAAGGCGACCTCGGTGCCCCCGGTGCGGCTGCCGGCCAGGGCCTGGACTTCGCCGCGCAAGCCATCGGGCGAAACGCTGGCGCAACCGGCCAAGAGTGCCGCAGACGCCAGCAGCGCGAGGCGGTGAAAAGCGCTCATGGTTGCCTCTCCCCAGCGTGTTGCGGGTGCATGGGCAGGGCGCCCGCTGCGGCCTGCGTTGCCTCCCAGACCAGGATGTCGGCGTGGCCGCGCGGGAAGGCGCCTACCGCTTCGTTGGCTGCGCGCCAGGCCTGGGGGGCGGAGTCCTGCGCTTGAACTCGCAAGGGACTGATACCCCGGTAGTTAATGGGGGCCGTGGGTGCGGCGGGGTTGGCCGCGTCCGCCAGGGCATGGGTTGGCGGGCTTTGTGCCAGCGCGAGCCACGGCACCAGCAGGGCCAGGCCGGCCAGCCGGCGGGGCGGAAAAAACGGGAAAGGGGCGCGCATGGCGATCTCCGGACAACGAACAAGGCATTGCGCTGCGGCCTGCCAAGCGCCGCAGGGACGCTTTTCAGGTTTTTGCAGACGCACTTCGGGCGTCGGAGATCAGAGGATGGGTGGCTTGATGGCGAGCGCGGCCTGCGCGCTGGCGAACGGGGCGGTGGCGGTGGGATGCACTTCGCTCGAAGCGTGGGTGGGCGGGGCCGCCAGGGTGGGCGGCGCCGGCAGGGCCGAGTGGCAGATATCGCAGGCCGAGCAGGCGGGGCTGTGCGCGGGGACGTCGCAGCCGTGGCATGCGGGCTGCGCCGTGCTGCCACGGGGATCGCTCGCGCCGGCATGCAGAACGGCGTGCGCTGGGACTGTGGGGGCGACGCTTTGCGCCAGTGCATGCCCCACATGCACCGTTGGGCTGGTGTCCGGCAGTGCCGGCACCATCCCCGCCGCCATGGCGGTGCCCATGAGGCCCCGAAGGACCAGTAGCAGCATCAAGGCCAGGGAAAGAAAGCGGCGCATGGGCTAATGATAAGGCGGCGTCTGCAAAGGTTCCACGGCGCGCAGGGGAGATGCACGGGTCACACCGCCATGTAGCGACCGGGCCGGTGGTTCATGGCCAGCACCAGGTTCATCGCCACTGCGCCGGCCACCGACCAGGCCACGCGCACGGGCTCCACCGTCCACAGCGCCAGCAGCACGATGCAGCAGTCCACGCCCATCTGCACCTTGCCGGCGCGCCAGCCGTAGCGGTTTTGCAGGTAGAGCGCCAGGATGCCCACGCCGCCCAGGCTGCAGCGGTGGCGGAACAGCACCAGAAAGCCGGTGCCCGTGATCAGGCCGCCGGTGATGGCGGCATAGAGCGGCTGCAACTCGGCAAAGCGCAAAAAATGCGCTTGGAGTTCGGTGACCACCGACAGCAGCAGCACGGCCACAAAGGTCTTGAGCGTGAATGCGCGGCCCATCTTGCGCAGCGCCAGCCAATAGAACGGCAGGTTGATGGCAAAGAAAATCTTGCCAAAGCCGATGCCCGTGGCGTAGTGCAGCAAGAACGCCAGCCCCGCGGTGCCGCCCGTCAGCAGCCCGGCACTGGTGTAGAAGGCCACGCCGACCGAGATCAGCAGCACGCCGGTGAACACCGCCACGGCGTCTTCGGTGGGGCTGTGCGCGGTGGTCTGGGCCATGGAGGTAGTTGGGGTGGTGGGCGTCGTCATGGGCAGCGGGGCAGGCAGCGGGCGGCTGCGCGGGGGATTGCACCATGGCGCCGAGACTGCGCCTTGAGGCACATCAAGGCGCGCGCGCAGGCGACCGCGTTGTTGCTCTTGAATTGATAGCTTCAGGCGATTGTCCCATAAGCGATGGATGTCTTTTTCATTCGAAACTTACGCTGCCGTGCGCTCGGGCCGCAGCATGCGCAGGCCGTTGGCCACCACGAGGAGGCTGGCGCCCATGTCGGCGAACACCGCCATCCACATCGTTGCCTGCCCGGCCAGCGCCAGGGCCAGGAACACCAGCTTGATGCCCAGCGCGAACGCGATGTTTTGCCGCAGCACGGCGTGCGTGCGGCGCGACAGGCGCACCGTCTCGGCCACGCGGCGCAGGTCGTCCTTCATGAGGATGACATCGGCGGTCTCCATCGCCACGTCGGTGCCGGCGCCACCCATGGCAAAGCCGAGGTCGGCCTGGGCCAGGGCCAGCGCGTCGTTGATGCCGTCGCCGGCCATGGCCGTCATGCCGTATTGCTGCTGCAACGCGGCGATGGCGGCCAGCTTGTGCTCGGGCAGCAGGCTGGCCTGCACATGCTCGATGCCGGCTTCGCGCGCAGCCGTGTGCGCGGCGGCGGCGTGGTCGCCGGTGAGCATGGCAGGCACGATGCCGAGCGCGCGCAGTTCGGCCACGGCCTGCACGGTCTGCGGCCGCAGGGTGTCGGCCACGGCAAACAGCGCGCGCACGGCCGTGGCGTCGGCCAGCAGCGTGACACTGCGGCCCTCGGTCTCGTGCGCGCTGGCGGCGGCCTCGGCGGCGGCGCTCCACAGGCCACGCTCCTCCATCAGCCGCCGGTTGCCCAGCTGCCAGAGGCTGCCAGCGATCTGTGCCTGCACGCCGCGGCCCGGCAGGGCGGTGAAGCCGTGGACCTCGGGCAGCAAGATGGGCGAGGGCAGACCGGCCGCGATGGCCTGCGAGACCGGGTGGTCGGAGCGCCGGGCCAGCGCGGCGGCCACGGCGCCGGTGTTCTCCGCGCCTTCGCCAAAGAACCGGTGCCCGACCAGCACCGGGCGGCCGGTGGTCACGGTGCCGGTCTTGTCGAAGGCCACCGCGCGGATGCCGCGCGCCTGCTCGAGCCACGCGCCGCCCTTGATGAGGATGCCGCGCCGCGCCGCCGCCGCCAGCCCGCTGACCACGGTGACGGGCGTGGACAGCACCAGCGCGCACGGGCAGGCAATCACCAGCAGCACCAGCGCGCGGTAAATCGCGTCCAGCCAGCTCCAGCCCAGCAGCAGCGGCGCGCCCACGGCGACCCCGGCAGCCAGCGCAAAGATGGCCGGCGTGTAGCGGGCAGCAAAGCGGTCGACCAGTCGTTGCGTCGGCGCGCGCGCGGCCTGGGCCTGCTCGACAGCGTGGACGATGCGGTCGAGCGTGGTGTGGCCGGCGGCGGCCGTCACACGCAGCTCCAGCTCGGACTGGGCATTGAGCGTGCCGGCAAATAGCGGGTCGCCGGGGGCCTTGTCCACGGCCAGGCTCTCGCCCGTCACGCTGGACTCGTCGACTGCGCTGCGCCCGCGCACCACGGTGCCGTCCAGCGGCACGCGCCCGCCGGGGCGCACGCGCACCGTGCTGCCCACGGCCACCTGCACGGCCGGCACGCTGCGCCACTGGCCATCGGGCCCTTGCATTTCGGCCTCGTCGGGGCTGAGCGCCAGCAGCGCGCCGATGGCGTGGCGCGCGCGGCCCACGGCGCGCTCTTCGATGCGCTCGGCCAGCGCGTACAGCGCCATCACCATGGCGGCTTCGGGCCACTGGCCGATGGCAAAGGCGCCGGTCACGGCCACCGCCATCAGCGCGCTGATGCCCAGCTGCCCGCGCCAGAGCGAGCGCACGCCGCTCTGGTACACGCCCAGGCCGGCGAGCAGGATGGCCGCCGCCGCCAGCGCCATGCCGGCGCCGTGCCACAGCGGTGTGTCGGGACCGACCAGGTGCAGCAGCTCGGCGCCGGTGGCAGCCAGCAGGGCAGCGCCGATGCGGCCCCAGCCGGGCAGGGCGCTGTGGTCGTGGCCGCCGTGGCTGCTGTGGCCGTGCGCGCCCTGCGGCGCGGTGGCGCCGGAACTGCACGCGGCGGCCCTGTCGCTCGGGCAGCACGAGAGGTCGATGCGCGCTCCGGTGGCGCTGCCCGTTGGGTGGCTGTGCGCCTGGCCATGGGGGTGCGCATGGCGATCGGCGCCGGGTGCGGGTGCGGCGGTGGGGTTCTGCATGGATTTCCTCTGTCTTTCTTCGGTGGCGGGCGGATTCCGATCCGCCATGCCATGATTGGAATCCTTGAAGCCACTTGAAGGTCAAGCCATGTCCGCACAAGTCCCTGCCGCGCTGGCCGATACCGCGCGCTGGCGCATCGGCGAGGCGGCGCGCCGCTCGGGCGTGTCGGCGGCCAACATGCGCTACTACGAAAAGGAAGGGCTGCTCAGCCCGGGCAGCCGCGAGGACAATCGCTACCGCCTCTACAGCGAGGCCGACGTGCACCGGCTGCGCTTCATCCGCCTGTGCCGGGCCATGGACATGTCGCTCGACGAAGTGCGCACGCTGCTGGCGCTGAGCCGCGACGCGCCGGCCGACGCCCACGTCGCCTGCCACACGCTCGACGAGCACCTGGCCCACGTGCGCACGCGCCTGCAGGAGCTGGAGGTGCTCGAGCACGACCTGCGCGCGCTGCGCAGCCGCTGCGATGGCGCCGACGCGCACTGCCGCACCCTCGACGCGCTGCACGCGCAGGCCGATGCCCAGGCCGGGGGCCTGCCGGGCGGTGCCGCGCCCAAACGCCATGTGTGAAGGCCGGGATCGGCAAGGCCATTCACTATGAAAACAATAGCTGTCAGCGTATGACAGGCAAGCGCAGGGGCCGGTTTTCATGGATATTCAGTATGATGCGCCCATGCTGACCCGCCTGCCCGCCCTCTCCCTGCCCGAGCGCCTGTGGCGCGCCGCGCAGCGCTGGGCGCTGGCCTGGGCGCGCATCGTCTACCTGGGCGCCGTGGTGCTGGTGATGGTGCTGTCGCCGTCGAGCTATGGGCGCGCGTCGCGCCGCACGCTGGCGCGCCACCTCTACACGGACACCGCGCCGGTGCTGATGGGCTTCACGGTGCTGGCGGCGCTGCTGTGCGTGGTCGTCACGCGCATCGTGGTGGTGGCGGCGCTGAGCTATGGGCTCTCGCGCTACGCGATGGAAATGCTGATCCGCGTGCTGGTGCTCGAGCTCATCCCGCTCACGGCCACGCTGTTCGTGGCCATGCGCTGCACCATTCCGAGCGGCTCGCAACTGGCACTGCTGCGCCAGTCGGGCCACTTTGCCGCGTTGCGCCGCGCCGGCGGCGACCCGATGCGCACCGAACTGCTGCCACGCGTGGTGGCAGGCGTGTTTGCCAGCATCACGCTGGCCGCGCTGTCGTGCGTGGTGGCGCTGGTCATGGTGTACCTCAGCGTCTATGGTTTCAACGCCGCCGGCCTGCCGAGCTACACGCGCGTCTTTGGCCAGGTGTTTACGCCCGCGGTCACGCTGGTGTTCACGCTCAAGACGCTGTTTTCGAGCATGGCGGTGGCGCTGATCCCCATGACCGCCGGCATGTACGACAGCGGCCAGGGTGCACAGCCCGACTCCGAACTGGGCGGCCTGGCGCGCATGTTTGCGGTGCTGCTGCTGATCGAGCTGGGCTCGCTGATGGGCAACTACTATTGAAAGGGAGGGCACCCATGCCCCTGCTTCGTGTTTCGTTTTTCCCGTGCCGCGGCGGCCTCGCCCCATGAACGGCGACCTGCCTCCCCAGCCTGCGCCGCCCGGCGCGCTGCCTCCGGCCGCCGAGCCGCTGCGTCCGGTGGCGCACCTGCAGCTCAAGGCCGCGGCGCTGCTGCTGTTTACGCTGGCGCTCATCGTCGGCTCGGGCGTCTACCTGCTGTATGCGCGTGGCGCGTTCGAGCCCACGCAGACGCTGGTGCTCACGGCCAACGACTCCGAGGGCGTGGTCGTGGGCATGGACATGACGTTCTCGGGCTTTCCGATCGGGCGTGTGCGCCGCATCGAACTGGCCGAAGGCGGCAATGCCCGCATCCTGATCGACGTGCCGCGCAAGGACGCGCACTGGCTGCGCACTTCGAGCGTGTTCACGCTGGTGCGCGGCGTGGTGGGCGGCACCAACATCCGCGCCTACAGCGGCATGCTGACCGACCCCGTGCTGCCCGACGGCGCCGAGCGCCCGGTGCTGGGCGGCGATGCGCTGGGCGAGGTGCCGCAGCTCATGGCGGCGGCGCGCGAACTGCTGGGCAACCTCAACACGCTCACGGCGCAGGACTCGGCCCTGGGCACCAGCATGGCCAACGTGCAGGCGCTGACCGAACGCCTCAAGGGCCCGGGCGGCGCACTGAACCTGCTCATGGGCAGCGAAGCCGATGCGAAAAAAATCGTCGCCACGCTCGACCACACCAATGTGCTGCTGGCGCGCATCGACGCCATGGCCGCCAAGGCCGACACGCAGGTGTTTGGCCCGGGCGGCGTGATGCCCGAAGTCCGGGCCACCGTGGTGCAGCTCAATGGCCTGCTGGCCGACACGCGCAACAGCCTCAAGAAAGTCGATGGCGTGCTGGCCGAGGCACAGGCCGTGGGCGCCAATGTGCGGGCGGGCACGCAAGACCTGGGCGCGCTGCGCGCCGAGGTCGAGAGCAATCTGGCCAAGATCGAAGGCCTGGTCAACGAGATCAACCGCAAATGGCCGTTTGCGCGCGACCGGCAGGTGACGCTGCCATGAAGCGGTTCCCGTCCGTGCCAGACATTTCGCAACGCCCTGTGCGCGCGCAACGCAGGCCGCGCCTGGGCGCTGCCGCCGCGGTGCTGCTGTGCGCCGCGCTGGCCGGCTGCGCCAGCCGCCCGCCCGTGCCCGACTGGCAGCTCAACGCCCACGGTGCTGCGGAAAAGGCCGTGCAGGCCTACCTGTCGGGCGATGCGCGTGCAGCGCAGCGCGCGTTCGACAACGCCCGCGCCGAGACCGCCCGCACCGGACAGCCGGCGCTGCTGGCGCGCGTGGAACTGCTGCGCTGCGCGGCCCAGGTGGCCAGCCTGGTGAGCGAGCCCTGCAGCGCGTTCGAGGCCCTGCGCGAGGACGCTGCCGACCCGGAGACAGCCTACGCCCATTACCTGGCAGGCCAAGCTCAGCCAGCCGATGTGGCGCTGCTGCCCGCGGCCCAGCAGGGCGTGGCGGCGGCGGCCGCAGCGGGCGACGCAGACCATGCCGCCGCGGCGTTGGCGCGCATCCCGGACCCGCTTTCGCGCCTGGTGGCGGCGGGCGTGCTGCTGCGCAGCGGCCAGGCCAGTCCGCCGGTGGTGGCCGCTGCGCTCGACGCGGCGTCGCGCCAGGGTTGGCGCCGTCCGCTCCTGGCCTGGCTGGCCTTGCAGGCGGCACGCGCCGAGGCTGCGGCCGATGCCGAAGAAGCGGCGCGCCTGCGCCGGCGCATGGCGGTGGTGGAGCGCAGCGGGGCTGCGCAGTGAGGTGCGTGGCACCCGCGCGCGGGGCCGGGCTGGCCGCTCAGTGGGGCAGCAGGCTGGCAGGAATCCAGTGTTCGAGCCCCTGGCGGGCCCGTGCGAGCGCATCGGCCGCATTGGTGGCCGAATCGGGCCACAGCAGAGCGGCCGAAGCGACCAGGGCCAGAACCACGGTGCCCACGAAGGCCACCAGCGCGCGCGAAGGAGCGATGCCAGGACGTTGGAGGTGGTGGCGGCGCTTCATGGCGATTTCTCCGGTCAGTGCACGTGGCCGACGTGGCCACTGGCTGCAGTATTTCGATTACAGCCCGCGGTGGCGGTTCCGCATGTCAGACAAAGACGCTTTGCGGCCGTCGTTACAAGAACAAACCAGCACGCGCGGGGGCACTGCCTGATGGCGCCGGCATCCCGATCGCCTTTGGCCGAGGTGTGGATGGCGCTGGCCGTGCGCGGCATCGAGCAGGACGGGCCGCTCGACGATGCCCACGCCCTGGCCGAGGCCGCGCGCCTGCAGGCCGCGCCACAGCAGCGCTTGCGCGAGCGCGCCTGGCTGCTGGGCGAGCGGCTCGGCCTGGTGGCGCAGATGGCACGTTGGCGCGAGGCGGCCTGGCTGCTGGGCGCCGCTTTGGCCGTGGCCGTGGTGTTGCTGGCCAATGGCCTGGTGCTGGCCATGCTGACCGACGCGCGCAGCATCAACGCCGGCAGTGCCCTGGTCGCGGCGCTGGGGGTGCATGCGTTCACACTGCTGCTGTGGCTGGTGGCGCTGCTGCTGCCGGGCCGCTCCGGACCGGGCGCCTGGGGGAGACTGTCGTTCGGGCCCTTGCTGCTGCAGGCGCTTGCGCGCCTGCCGATGGGCCCGCGCCCCCAGGCGCAGGCGCTGGCACGCGCCGCAGCGCAGATGCTGCAGCGTGCGCGCCTCGCGCCCTGGGCCTTCGGGCTGGTCAGCCACTTGGTGTGGTCGGCCGCCTTTGTGCTGGTGCTGGGCGCACTGTGGCTGGCCTTTGCCTTCCGCGAATACCGCCTGACGTGGGAGACCACCATCCTCAGCGCCGACCTGTTTGCCGCCTTCGTGCAGGCCACGGGCCGGCTGCCGGGGTTGTTGGGCTTTCCGGTGTCCGAGGTGGCGGGGCGCGCCAGCGCGCAGGCGCCGCTGGTGCTGCCCGCGCGTGCGGCCGCCTGGTGGTTGCTGGGCTGTGTCACGGTGTATGGGCTGCTGCCGCGGCTGCTGTGCGCTGCGCTGTGCGCGGTGGTGTGGCAGCGGCGCAAGGGCCGCATACAAATCGACACCTCCGACCCGTATTTCAGCCAGTTGCTGGCGCGCTTCGCGGCCCTGCAGCCGGGCTGCGTGACCGATGCGGAGCACCCCGCGCCGCAGGGTCCCGCGTCGCTGGCCACGCTGGCGCCCGGCGCTGCCGGCCAGGCGCTGGCCGTGGTGGGCTTTGAGCTGCCGCAGGGCCAGGACTGGCCGCCCGGGGCGTTGGCCGCCGCCGCCCTGATCGAACGCATCTCCGGCACGCTGGACGAGCGCCGCAGCGTGCTTGGCGCGCTGGCCCGGCTGCGCCCGCGCGCGCTGGTGCTGGTGTGCAACGCCGCCGCCACGCCGGACCGCGGCACCGAGCGCTTTCTGCGCGAGGCCGGCGCCCACGCCGGCCACTGTGCGCTGTGGCTGGCCGATCCGCCCGCGGGACGGGGCCAGCCCCAGCGCCAGCGCTGGCGCGACTGGCTGGACGCCGCCGGCCTGCAGGGCGTGGCCAGTTTTGCCCAACCCACCGATGCCCTGGCCTGGGCCGAGCAACACCATGATCACAGCCGTACCGCCCCTTGAGATCGCCGTGGTCGGCCACACCAACGCGGGCAAGACCTCGCTCTTGCGCACCCTGGCACGCCAGCGCCACTTTGGCACCGTGGCCGACCAGCCCGGCACCACGCGGCACGTCGAGCGCATCGACCTTTGCATCGACGGCGTGGTGGCCGTGCGCTACTTCGACACCCCCGGCCTCGAAGACGCGGCCGCGCTGCAGCAGTATTTGAAAAACCTGCCCGGCGAGGGCACGCCGGTCGAGCGGGTGCGCGCCTTCTTGAAGGGCCCCGAGGCGCACGCTGCCTTTGAGCAGGAAGCCAAGGTGCTGCGCACGCTGCTCGCGGTGGACGCCGCCATCTACGTGATCGATTGCCGCGAAGAGGTGCTGCCCAAGTACCGCTATGAGATCGAGATCCTGAGCGCCTGCGCCAAGCCGGTCATGCCGGTGCTGAATTTCCTGCGCAGCGGGCACAGCCAGGAAGCGCAGTGGCGCGAAACGCTGGCCGCCTACCACCTGCACGCCTGGGTGCAGTTCGATGCGGTGGCGCCTTTCACGGGCGCCGAGCGCCAGCTCTACCAGGACCTGGGCGTGCTGCTGCGCGCGCGCCGCACGCAACTGCAGGCCATCACGGACGAGCTGGAAGCGCAGGCGCACGCGCGCCGTGTCGCCGCCACGCAGCTCGCCGCCAGCGTGCTGGTGACGGCCGCTTCCATGCGCCGCGAAATCGGCCGCGATGCAGCCGCCGACGCGTTCCGCAAGGCCGCCCTGGTGCGCGACTTCAAGGCGAGCCTGGCCGTCCATGTGGACCGGGGCGTGCAGGCCATGCTGGCGGTGTACGGCTTTGGCGCTGGTGACGCCGACGTGCACCTGGCGCCCTGGGCCAGCGGACGCTGGCAGACCGACCTGTTCAACCCGCACACGCTGGCAGATGCGGGCCAGAAGCTGGGCACCGGCGCCGCCGTGGGCGCGGCCGTGGGGCTGGTGGCCGATGTGGCGCTGGCCGGGCTGTCGCTGGGCGCGGCCACTGCCCTGGGCGCCGCCGTGGGCGGCCTGGCGAGCCAGGGCTGGAGCCAGGTGCCGCGCAAGATCGCCAACCGCGTGCGCGGCACCGAAGAGCTGACGCTCGAAAACGAAGTGCTGTTGCTGCTGGCGGGCAGCCTGCTGCACCTGTGCGCGGCGCTGGAGCAGCGCGGCCATGCAGCGCTGGACACACTGCACGTGGCCGCAGCCGGCGACGCCGATCCACCGCAGGGCACGCAGGCGCTGGCCGCCCTGGTGCGCAGCCTGGCGCCAGCGCGCAGTTACCCGCAGTGGGAGCTGGCGCAGCACGACCTGGCCGGCGCTGATGCGCGGCGCAGCCGCCTGGTCGAGCGCGTGGCGCAGGGGCTGCGCACGCTGCTCCAAGAATTTCCCTGAAAAGTGCCGGTAACGCTTGGTGGTCAAGCGCTGGCAGCTATTAAATCAATAGTTTGATGCAGCGCTGGCGGCGCGGACACGCCGATCCGCCGGCCGGCTGCGTTCGGGTGGAAAACCTAAAAAGTGAGCTGCTTGCGCACATGCGTGCTGTGTTTCGATGTGTTTTATGCCTGAAACCCAACAGCAGAATGCGCAAGCAGCTATGGATTTAGAAGCCCACGCGTACGCCGATGGTGTAGAGATCGACGTTGCTGTGGCCACCAAACACGCTCGGGCGGTAGCGCTCCCACTCGCCGCGCAGCGCGACATTCGGGGTCAGCAGGTACTGCGCGCCCAGGCCGAGCTTGAGCCCGTTGCCGCTGCTGTCGCCGGCCGGTGTGTCGAGCGTGGCGTGGGCCAGGCCCAGGCGTCCCAGCAGCGCCCACTGGTCCGTGAGCGGCGCCAAGCCCACCGCATCGACGAATGCGCTGCGGCCGCGCACCCGGCTGCCGCTCAGCCCGACGCGGCCCAGGTCGCTCAGGCCCGCTTCGAGCGCGAAGTTGGGTGTGAACTGGTAACCCCCATAGAGCTTGCCGGCGACCGATGAGCCGCCGCTGTCGAAGCCATTAACGGTGTCGGGGTAGTTGGGAACGCCCAGACCGCCTCCGACGTAAGGTCCCTCATTGGGCGCGCAGAAGGCGCCCACGTTGCATAGAAGCAGTGCCGCGCCCAGCGCGGCTTTGAGCGTGAAGATCTGCATGGTCGACTCCTTTGGGACAGTGCGCAGCGGCAGGCTCCATGGTTCGCAGTGCAATGATGCGCCCGCGCGATGCCAAATGCATCTCTGCATTGCATTTGCCATCGATATGTGACGACTCGTTACGTACTCTGGCCTTCTGCGAGCCTCAGTGCCCAGGATGCGGCAGGCGCACGTGCAGGTCGAACGAACTGCCCGGGCTGAGCGCGACGGTGTAGCTGCGCCGGGTGTTGCCACGCCGGGCGGTGACGCGGTAGGTGCCGGGCTGCAAGGCCACGTCGACCAGCGAACCGGCCAGATCAAGCGCGAGCACGCTGTGGCCTCGCTGGTCATGGATCTCCAGCGCCAGCCGCGTGCGCTCCGGGCACGGTTGCGGCAGGACACGGGCGCGCATGCGCTGCAGCAGGGCTTCCAGGCTCCAGCCCTCGGCCACCGCGGCACCGGTGTGGATCAGCAGATGCGCCCCGGCCGCCGAGCCGGTGCCTTGGGGCAGCGCAGGCAGGCTCATGGGTGCAACCGGTTTCTCGCTCCACAACGCCATGCGCATGCACCCGCCGGGTGGCTGCCGGGCCGGCAAGGCGCTGGCTGCACAGCGGTGGCAGCTGCGCGCGGGATGGCGCTCGGCGGCATGGGCGGACCTCTTTTCATGGGAACCATCGCAAAGGGTGGGAGCGGTGACGCGCATGCTCGCAAGGCCCGGGTGCAGCCATGTGTCCGAAGGCTGGGCGCGAAATGCCATTTGCAATGAAATCAGCCCAGCAGATCGACCAAGGCACGGGCAAGATCGGCGCGCTGCAGGGGTTTGGCGAGAACCCGGGCCACGCCGGCGGCAGTGGCGCGGCGTGCCAGCGACGCACCGCCGTAGCCACTGAGCAGCAGCACGGGCAGCCCCGGCGCATGTGCCCGCAGGGCGGCGGCCAGCTCGGTGCCGGTGAGCCCGGGCATGGCCTCGTTGGTGAGGACGGCGGCGAAGCGCTGCGGCTGCGCCTGCAGCGCCTGCAGCGCGGCGCGCGGGTCGGTGAAGCCGGCGCTGGCATAGCCCATGTCCCGCAGCAGCTCCCCCACCAGTGCCATCAGTGAGGGGTCGTCGTCCACCACCATCAGCTCCAGTGCCGTGCCTTCGGGGAAGGTGCGGCGTGCGGGTGCGCCCGCGCCGCCGGCCTCGGTGCATTCGGGGAAGTAGAGGGTAAAGCAGGCGCCCTGGCCGGGCGTGCTGCGCACGTCGATGGCGCCGCCGAATTCGGCCACCACGCCATGGACCACGGCCAGGCCCAGGCCGGTGCCCGACTGCGCGCCGCGCGTGGTGAAGAAGGGCTCGAACAGGTGCTCCATGACCTGCGGCGTGATGCCGACGCCCTGGTCCGATACGCTCAGCGCCACATAGTCTCCGGCCGGCAGGGCACTGTGCGAGAGCACGCGCGGTGCGGCCACGTGGGCACGCTCCAGGTGCACGCTCAGCAGGCCGTTGCCGGGCATCGCCTGCAGGGCGTTGGTGCACAGGTTCATGACGGCTTCAAAGGCCTGGGTCGGATCGCCGCGCAGGCGCGCGCCCGTGGCATCAAAGCCGCGCTCCAACACCAGCCCGGGGCGCAAATTGACCGAGAGCAGGGTGAGGACCTCTTCGACCACGGGTTCGAATTCGAAGACGGTGGAGACGCGGGCCCCGCCGCGGCTGAAGGCCAGGATGCGTTCGACCAGCGCCTTGCCGCGCAGGGAGGCCTGGAGCACCTTGTCGAGGTGGCGCGCCTGGTCGCTGCCATTGGGGGCGGCGTCGCGCGCCATCTCGCCAAAGCCCACGATGCCCGCCAGCAGGTTGTTGAAGTCGTGGGCCACGCCGCTGGCCAGCGTCCCCAGCGATTCGAGCCTGCTGGCGCGCACCAGTTGCCGCTGCAGCGCGCGCTGGGCCTGCAGGCGCCGGCGCTCGGCGCGGCGCACAAAAAGCAGGGCGGCCAGCGTGGTGGGCAGCAGCAAAGCCAGCACCGCCGCCGCCATGTCAGCGGCTCCGCGCCAGGGCCGCAGCGCGGCCTGGAGGTCGAGCGACACCAAAATCTTGACGTTATAGCGGGGCACATGGTGCAGGCTCACCAGGTTCTCGCTGCCGTCGCGAAAGCTCCGGATCTCTTGGTTCGGGCGCTGCGCCAGGCGCTGCGCCATCAGGGACTCGCTGACGCTGGACGGGGCGGCATTGGCGCTGGCCAGGCGCACGCCATCGTTGCGGAACACCGCCATGCGCGTCTCCGGCCCCGGCTGGGCTGCGCTGAAGGCGCCCAGCAGGGCGCTGGCCGGCAGGGCGGCCAGGATCCAGCCGCTCGACGTGCCCTGCGCGCTATGGAAGCGAATGCCCAGCGCCACCTGCATCTCGTGCGCGCTGCCATCGGCGAACGGACGGCTCAGCGTGGCGGCGTCCTCGGCCAGCTGCGCGCCGGCGGGCGCGAAGGCCGCTAGCTCTGGCGCGGCTGCCGTGCTGGAGGCGGCGAGCACCTCGCCCCCGCCGTCGACCAGCCACAAGGTGCGAACCAGGGGCATCAGGTCGGCGCGCATGCGCAGCGCCTGCACGGCGTTCGGGCTCTCTATGGGCAGGCGTCCGTCATGCAGCTCGGTGCGCAGCGCGTACAAGCCTGCCTCGGTGCCGCGCAGGCTGCGCTCGATTTCGTCGGTCAGCGCCAGCGCCAGCAGCTCCAGTTCGCGGGTCTGGTGGGCGACTGCGTCTCGGCGCAGCTGCCACAAGGCGACGCTGGCAACGCCCGCCAGCGCCAGCCACAGGCCGAGCGCCACCACCCAGGGCAGCCAGGGGTGCGAAGGCAGCGGTGCGTCTGTTTCCATGCGCGGTGCGATCGGGTGGCTGGTGGGAGGGTTCCTCATGACATCTGACATGCGGCGCTGGCCTGCTGCAATGCGCGCGCTGCTTTGTGCGCCCACCATGGCGGCCCAGGTGGGGTGTTTCTGTCGAAGACCGCCCTGAGACCTCATTCCAAGAAAGAAGGACATCATGGCACTCAAATTCATTCCCGGGGCCGCACGTCTGCTCGTGGTTGCCGGGCTGGCCTGTGGCGCAGTCGCCTCCCAGGCGGCAGGCGGCGTCACGATCAGCCATGCCGAGGAAGCGCTGGTGTCGCCCGGCATGAGCATGGACCAGGTGCAACAGGCCCTGGGACGACCGGAGCAATCCATCAAGTATCGCAACCAGCCCGGCCCTACTTACACGTACCGGGTCAGGGACGTGGAGCAAACCCTGTTTGATGTCGATTTCAGTGCCGACGGGCGGGTGCTTTCCATGAACGAACGCATGGATCCCAATGCCGGTGGTGGCGACGGCGGCAGAAACCAATGAGCGCTTGCACCGGTATCCACAAGCCGGGTTGACAGACTTGCACTGTGGCTTCCATTGGAACTATGCTGCACAGGCGCCGCAGCCATCTTGGCGCGCCTGCGCCATGCCCACAGCCTCCACCCCGCACATCCTCGTGATCGACGACGACGCCGGTGTGCGCGACCTGGTGGTCGAGTACCTCGGCAAGAACGACATGCGCGTGAGCGCCGGCTGCTCGGGCCAAGAGATGTTCGAGCTGTTCGACCGCGAGGCCATCGACCTGGTGTTGCTGGACCTGCGGCTGCCCGGAGAAGACGGTATGCAGCTGGCGCGCCGCCTGCGCGATCGTGCCACCGTGCCCATCGTGTTGCTCTCCGGGCGCAGCGACGAGGCCGACCGCGTGATGGGCTTGGAGCTGGGCGCTGACGACTACATGACCAAGCCTTTCAGCCCGCGCGAACTGCTGGCGCGTGTGCACGCCGTGCTGCGCCGCTACCAGGTGCAGGCCACGCTGCCCGAGCGTGACAACACGCGCCGGGCCTTCCGTTTTTCGGGCTGGGAGCTCAACTTGCGCACGCGGCGCCTGGTGGCGGCCGACGGCCACTCGGTGGAGCTGTCGAACGGTGAATTCAGCCTGCTCAATGCCTTGTGCCGGGCGCCGCAGCGGGTGCTGACGCGCGACCAGTTGCTGTCCCTGTCGCGCTTGCACGAGGCGGAGGTCTATGACCGCACGATCGACGTGCAGATCCGGCGGCTGCGGCTCAAGATCGAAGCCGATTCGGCCCATCCCACACTGATCGTGACCGAGCGCGGCGCCGGCTACCGGCTTGCCTGCAGCGTCGAGACGCTGTTCTGAGCCGCTCCCTTCCTGGTTCAGGGCGTATGTGCCTGCCCCATGCCGCGCCGGCGCATGAACCAGTAGTGCGCCCGGTCCAGGTAGAGGTAGACGACGGGCGTGGTGAACAGCGTCAGCGCCTGCGACAGCAGCAGCCCGCCGACCATGGCGTAGCCCAGTGGCCGGCGCAGTTCCGAGCCAGCACCGTGGCCCAGCATCAGCGGCAGGCCACTGAGCAGCGCGCACAGGGTGGTCATCATGATGGGGCGAAAGCGCAGCAGGCAGGCCTGGTAGATCGCGTCACGCGGCGCCAGGCCCTGCTCGCGCTCGGCGGTGAGCGCGAAGTCGATCATCATGATGCCGTTTTTCTTGACGATGCCGATCAGCAGGATGATGCCGATCAGCGCGATCACCGTCAGCTCGTAGCCGCCCGCCATCAGGATCAGCAGCGCACCGACGCCGGCCGAGGGCAGCGTCGACAGGATGGTGAGCGGATGGATGTAGCTCTCGTAGAGCAGGCCGAGCACGATGTAGACCGCGACCAGCGCGGCGGCAATCAGGTAGGGCTGGGTGCGCAGCGAGTCCTGGAAGGCCTGTGCCGTGCCCTGGAACGACCCCCTCAGCGCCTGCGGCAGCCCCATGCTGCTCTGGGCCTGGTTGATGGCCTCCACCGCCTCGCCCAGCGCCACGCCGGGCGCCAGGTTGAACGACAGCGTCACGGCCGGGAACTGGCCCTGGTGGCTGATCGAGAGGTAGGCGGTCTTGTTGCTGTCGAGCTTGACGAAGGCCGACAGCGGCACCTGCTGGCCGGTCAGCGGCGAGGTCATGTAGAGCTTGCCAAACAGCGAGGGATCGGTCTGCAGCGTCGGCGTCACCTCCAGGACGATGTGGTAGCTGTTGATCTGCGTAAAGAACTGGGCCACCTGGCGCTGGCCGATGGCGTCGTAGATCGTCGCGTCGACGGCGGCGGGCGAGAAACCGAAGCTCGACGCACGGTCACGGTCTATCGTCAGCGTGGCCGTAGCGGCGGCATTTTGCAGGTCCGAGGCCACGTCGGTGAGCTGCGGCAGTTGCGCAAAGCGTTCCAGCAGCCGGGGCGCCCACAGGTTGAGCTCGTCGAGGTTGGCGTCGGTCAGGGTGTACTGGTACTGCGTGCGCGACAGGCGCCCGCCCACGTTGACGTCCTGGCCGGCCTGCATCAGCAGCGAAGCGCCCTCGATGTTGGCCACCTTCGGGCGCAGCCGGGCAATGATCTGGTCGGCGCTCAAGGTGCGCCCCTCGTCCCTGGGCTTGAGCGAGATGAAGAAGTTGCCGGTGTTGAAGATCGACGAGTTGCCGAACATCGCCAGGCCGGTGACGTCGGGGTCCTGGCGCACCACGTCGGCAAACTGCACCATGCGCCGGTTCATCGCAGCAAACGAGGAGTCCTGTCCGGCCTGCGCCGACCCGAAGATGAAGCCCGTGTCCTGCTGCGGGAAAAAGCCCTTGGGGATGGCGATGAACAGCGCCACCGTGGCCACCAGCGTGGCAAAGAAGACGCACAGCGTGATGAACTGGTGGCGCAGCACCACGTTCAGGCCGCGCCGGTAGCCGTCGAGCAAGGTGTCGAAGCCGCGCTCGAAGAACTGGTACAGCCGCCCATGCGCGCGGGCGTGCTGGTTTTGCAGGAAGCGCGAGCACAGCATGGGCGTGAGGGTGAGCGAGATCAGTACCGAGACGGCGATGGCCAGCGTCACGGTGATGGCGAACTCGCGGAACAGCCGGCCCACGATGCCGCCCATCAGCAGCAGCGGAATGAACACCGCCACCAGCGAGACCGAGATCGACACAATGGTGAAGCCGATCTCGCCGGCCCCCTGGGTGGCCGCCTCCATCGGCGCCATGCCGTCCTCGATATGGCGGTAGATGTTCTCCAGCATCACGATGGCGTCGTCCACGACAAAGCCGACCGAGATCGTCAGCGCCATCAGCGACAAGTTGTCCAGGCTGAACCCCACCAGGTACATGATGGCCGTGGTGCCCAGCAGCGCCAGCGGCACCGTCACGCTCGGGATCAGCGTCGCCGCCACATTGCGCAGGAAGATGAAGATCACCAGCACCACCAGCGCGATGGTCAGCATCAGCGTGAACTCGACGTCGTGCACCGAGGCGCGGATGGTCTGCGTGCGGTCGACCAAGGTGTGGACCTCGACCGTGGGCGGCAGCGCGGCCTGCAGGCGCGGCAGCGCGGCCTTGATCTGGTCGACCGTCTCGATCACGTTGGCGCCCGGCTGCTTGAAGATGACCAGCAACAGAGCGCGGCCGTTGTGGATGCCGCTGTCGGGTTCGGCGGCGCCGGCATAGGCCCAGGCCGCCACCTTGTTGTTTTCCGCGGCATCGACGGCCACGCCAATGTCGCGCACCCGCACTGGCGCGCCGTTCTTGTAGGCCAGCACCACGTCGTTCCAGGGCGCGGCGCTGAGCAGCTGGTCGTTGGTGTAGACGGTGAAGCTCTGCGCCGGCCCGTCCAGCGTGCCCTTGGGCTGGTTCACCGACACGGTGGCCATCACGCCGCGAATGTCTTCCAGGCTCATGCCCATGGCGGCCAGCTTGGCTGGGTCGACCTGGATGCGCACGGCGGGCTTTTGCGCTCCGCCGATGTTGACCAGCCCCACGCCCGTGATCTGCGAGATCTGCTGGGCCAGGATGTTGTCGGCGTAGTCGTTCACCTGGATCAAAGGCAGCGTCTGCGACTGCACGGTCAGCAGCATGATGGGCGAGTCCGCCGGGTTGATCTTGCGAAAGGTCGGCGGGCTCGGCAGGTTGGCCGGCAGCTGGCCGCTGGCGGCGTTGATGGCGGCCTGCACGTCGAGCGCGGCGGCGTCGATGGGGCGGCTCAGGTCGAACTGCAGGGTGATCTGCGACGAGCCGGTCCCGCTGAGCGAGGTCATCTGCGCCAGGCCGGCGATCAGCGAGAACTGGCGCTCCAGCGGCTGCGCCACGTTCGAGGCCATGGTCTCGGGGCTGGCCCCGGGCAGGCTGGCCGACACCTGGATGGTCGGAAAGTCCACCTGCGGCAGCGGCGCGATGGGCAGCAACGGAAACAGGGCCATGCCCACCAGCAGCAGCGCCAGGGCCAGCAGCGTGGTGCCGATGGGGCGCTGGATGAAGTGGGCGGAAAGGCTCATTTCCGTGCCCCTGCGCCGGAGGGCATTGCAGCGGCAGGCGGCGTGGCTTCAGCGATGGCCGATCCCGGCTTGAGCTTGTACTGTCCGGCCACCACCACGCGCTGGCCGGCGCTCAGGCCCTGGGTGATCACAGCCAGCCCGTCCTGGATCTGCGCCACGGTGATCGCCTGGTTTTGTACCGTGCGGCCATCGGTGCTGACCACATAGGCATAGGTGCCGTCCTGGCTGCGCTGCACGGCGGCGGCGGGCACGGTCAGCGCCTGATCGCGCATGCCCAGCAGCAGGCGCACGTTGACGAACTGGCCGGGCCACAGGCGGTGCTGCGGGTTGGGAAAGCGGGCCTTGAGCTGCACCGTGCCGGTGGCCGGATCGATCTGGTTGTTCAGCAGCACCAGCGTGCCGCTGCCCAGCAGCTCCTGGCTTTCGCGCGGGTAGGCCTGCACCGCCAGCGGCTCGTGGCTGGCCTGCAGGGCGCGGTTGATGTCCTGGAAGGCGTCCTCGGGCAGCGTGAAGACGACGGCAATCGGGTCGATCTGGTTGATCACCACCAGGCCATTGGCGTCGGTTGCGTGCACGATGTTGCCCGGATCGACCAGGCGCGCACCCACGCGCCCGTTGATGGGTGCCAGGATGGTGGTGAAGCTCAGCTGCACCTGCGCGTATTGGACCTGCGCGTCATCGGTCTGCACGCTGGCCTGGAGTTGCGCGACCAGCGCTTTTTGCGTGTCCAGCTGCTGCTGCGTCGCCGCGTCTTCGCCGATCAGGCGCACAAAGCGCTGCAAATCGCTGCGCGCATTCATCAGCTGGGCCTGGTCCCTGGCGCGCTGGGCCTGGGCCTGCGCCAGCTGCGCCAGCAGCGTGCGCGGGTCGATGCGCGCCAGCATCTGGCCGGCCTTGACGTCCTGACCTTCGGTGAAGCCGACCTGGTCCAGCTGGCCATCGATGCGGGTCTTGACGGTGACGCTTTGTGCGGCCGTGACCGTGCCCAGGCCCGTCTGGTAGATGGGCACCGCCTGCGACAGCACGGGCGCTGTGGTGACCCGCACGGGGGGCGCCGCAGTCGACCGTACAGCCGGCGCCGGGCGGCTGAAATACCAGGCGCTAGCGAGCACGGCAACGAGGCAGACCAGGCCCAGCAGGACGTAGCGGCGGCGGACAGGCGATGCGGTCATGGGGGCGGCTTCCTCCGGGGCGCATCAAGGCGTGCGTGCAAGCGCTGCGGCATCGCGTTCGCGGCCGGCCGCGCTCCACCCGCCTCCCGTGGCGGCGATGAGCGCGACACTGGCAACCAGCTGGCGACCGCGCAATTGTTCGAGTGCGCGCTGGTTGGTCAGCGACAGCGTCTGGGCATTGACCACCGTGAGGTAGCTGGCGCTTCCGGCGCGGTACTGGCTCAGGGCCAGCCGCTCGGCCAACCCGGCGGCCTGCACGGCACGCTCCTGCACGGCCGATTCCTGGCCGAGCACGCGCAGGGCGGCCAGGTTGTCTTCAACCTCCTGAAAGCCGGCCAGCACGGTTTGCCGGTATTGGGCCACGGTGATGTCGTAGGCTGCCACCGCCTGGGCGTCCCGCGCCCTGCGCAGGCCGTCGTCAAAAAGCGTACCCGCCAATGCAGCGCCGAGTGACCAGACGCGGGCCGGGGTGGAGAACAGCGTGGCCAGGCTGGTGGCGGTGCTGCCGACGCTGGCGCTGAGCGTCAGCGCGGGGTAGTAGGCAGCACGGGCCACGCCGATATTGGCGTTGGCCTTCGCCGCGCGGCGCTCCGCGCTGGCAATGTCGGGCCGGCGCTCCAGCAGTTCGGAGGGCAGTCCGGTTGGAACCAGCGGCAGCGTTGCCACCGGCGCATCAAGCGCTGAAAGCGCGAATGCGGCCGGCGCCTTGCCCAGCAGGACGGCGATCGCGTGTTCCAGCTGGTTGCGCTGCACTTGCAGGTCGATGCGCTGCGCGTCGGCCGCTTCGAGCTGCGTCTGGGCCAGCGCCACGTCCGAGCGCAGCGTAACGCCGGCGTTGTACTGTGCCTGCGCCAGTGCCAGCGCCTTGCGGTAGGCGGCGACGGTGCGCTCGTAGAGCGCGATCTGGCGGTCGGTGGTGCGCAGCTGGAAGTAGTCCTGCGCCAGCGTGGACTGCACGCTCAGGCGCGCGGCCGCCAGATCGTCGGCGCTGGCCTGGCTGCCGGCGTTGCCGGCCTCGACCGCACGCCGCACGCCGCCCCACAGGTCGGGCTCCCAGCCGGCCTGCAGGCCCACGCTGACCGTATTGCCAAGATGGCTGCCGTTGCTGTTGGTCAGGGCACGTTCTGCACCAGCCGTGGCGCCAACCGTCGGAAAAAAGCCCGCCCGGGCCGCATCGGCAATGGCACGCGCCTGGCGCACCTGCGCTTCGGCTTGGGCAATGTTCTGGTTGGCCTGGGTTGCTTGCGCGATCAGGCGATCGAGTGTGCCGTCGGCATACAGCGACCACCAGGGGTGCTCGCTGTCGATGCTTTGAGGCTGTGCGGGCCGCCACGGCCCGTCCTCCTTGTAGGTGGGGGGCGCTTCGATGGGCGGGCGCACATAGCTGGGGCCCGCGGCACAACCGAAAAGCAGGGCGGCAGCAACCGGACCCGCGGTGCGGCGCGCTGAAGCGAACCATGGTGCATCCATGAAGTCTCCGGACAAAAGCAGCGGGTGCTCCGAAGTGCCATGCTCCGGGTGGATTCAGCATCCCGCCCAGGGGTGCGCGGCCTATGTCAAGTGTTCTGCGCCGCGTGACATTTGCAACAACCGCAGCAGAGCAGGGCCTGTCAGTGCATTTGGGTTAGGTGCGCTGGCGACAGGACATTGCACTGGCCTTTGAGCGGTAACGGTGCTATATATGCACGCATGCTGCATCTTTTTGGAGAAAGCGGGGCGCGGCGATAGCCCCTCTCTTTCGGATGTCAGCTCGACGCTGTCGCCTTGTCCAGGAGATCGTCATGCTGTCTCTCAAGCGCTCCCAGTGGATTGCCTCTGTATTGGCCGGCTGTTTCGCGGCATGGACTGGGTGCGCTGCGCTCGCGCAGGAGGTCGTGCTGGGGGCCTCGGTGCAACTGACCGGGCCGGTTGCCAACACCGGCCGCTATTACCGCGATGCGTATCAGCTGGCGGTCGACAAGATCAATGCTGCCGGTGGCGTGAAGATCGCCGGCCAGCCGCACAAGCTGGCGCTCAAGCTCTACGACAACCAGTCCGACGTCAACCTGAGCGTGCGCCAGTACACCCAGCTGGTCTCGCAGGACAAGGTCAACCTGCTGCTCGGCCCGTTCGCCAGCAACTTCGCCCTGGCCGATTCGGCCGTATCCGAAAAGTACAAAGTGCCCATGGTGCAGGGCGGTGGCGCCTCCGACCAGATCTTTGCGCGCAATTTCAAGTACATCTTCGGCACGCTCGCACCGGCAAGCAATTATTTCGGCAGCACCGTCGACATGCTCCAATTGCTCAAGCCGCCGCCTAAAACGGTGGCGCTGCTGTATGCCGACGATGCGTTCGACGTGTCGGTGGCCCAGGGCACGCGGCCGATGCTGAAGAAGGCCGGGCTGGAAATCGCCATCGACGAGCGCTACAGCACCAACGCCACCGACTTCAGTTCACTGCTGTCGCAGATCAAAAGCAAGAACGTCGAGGTGGTGCTCGTGGCGGGTCACGAGACCGAGATCCTCAACTTCGTGCGCCAGGCCAAGAGCCTGGCCGTGGCGCCGAAGATGTATTCGTTCACCGTGGGCGTTCCCAGCGAAGACTTTCGCAAGGCCCTGGGCAAGGATGCCGACTACGCCTTCGGCATGACGGCCTGGCTGCCGTCAGCGGCGCTGAAGGACCGCTGGTTCGGCGATGCCCTGCAGTTCGCCAAGGAGTACCAGGCGCGCTTTGGCTACGAGCCCGACTACCACGCCGCTTCCGGCGTGGCCGACGTGGAGGCGCTGGTGCAGGCGATGGAAGACGCCGGCAGCACCGATCCGCAGAAGGTGCGCGATGCACTGGCCAAGCTCAAATTCGACAGCGTCTACGGCCCGGTTTCGTTTGGCAAGAACGGCCAGATCGATCTGCCCCAGGTGGTGATCCAGGTGCAGGGCGATAAGTTGGTCGAGGTTTACGGCGCCAAGGGCTTCGTCACCCCACCCAAATACCCGATGCCGGCCTGGAACGCGCGGTAGCAGGCAGGCCCACAGGAGCGCCGCGTGGACCTGCTCGCGCAAATCCTGCTCAACGGCGTGCTGCTGGGCGGGCTTTATGCCGTCATGGCGCTGGGCCTGGCCTTGGTGTGGGGCGTGCTCAACATCGTCAACCTGGCGCATGGCGCCTTCATCATGCTCGGCGCGTACCTGTCGTGGTATCTCTACACTGACGCGCACATCAACCCTTTTCTGGGCCTGCCGATCACGGCGGTGCTGATGTTCTGCCTGGGCTACATGCTGCAGCGCGGCGTGCTGAACCTGGTCGTGCGCGCACCGATGTTCAACACGCTGTTGATCACCTTCGGCATCGAGGTCGTCCTGACCTACCTCGCCCAGATGGCGTTCTCGGCCGACTTTCGCACCATCAACCCGCCGTATGCGGGCAACAGCGTGCAATGGGGACCGGTTGTGTTGCCGCTGGCACGCCTGGGCGCGTTTGGCGTGGCCATCGTGCTCACGGTCGGAATGTGGCTGTTCTTGCTGCATTCTTGGCTCGGGCGGGCGATACGCGCGACCGCGCAGAACCTGGTCGCGGCACGCCTGTATGGCGTCGAGCCCAGGCACCTTTATGCCACCACTTTCGGCCTCGGGCTGGCGCTGGCCGGCGCCGCGGGCGGGCTGTATGGCACGGTGTCGCAGATCAACCCCTACATCGGCGCGTCGCTGACCGCCAAGTCGTTCGCCATCGCCATCATCGGCGGTCTCGACAACCCGCTCGGCGTCATTGTCGGCGGGCTGTTCCTCGGCATCGTCGAGGCGCTGACCTCGCTCTACATCGGGCCCACCTACCGCGACGTCGCGAGCTTCGGCATCCTGGTGCTGGTGCTCATCGTGCGCCCGGGCGGCCTGCTGGGGAGGACAGCGTGAAGGCCGTGCGCGTCGGCCTCGTTCTGCTGGCGCTGCTGTTGCTCGCCGGGGTGCCGTGGTATGGCTCCGACGTGCTGGTGCAATTTGGCATCAACACCCTGTTGCTCGCCGTGCTGGCGCAGGGCTGGAACATCATCGGCGGCTACACCGGTTATGCCTCGTTCGGCAACTCCGTCTTCTATGGCCTCGGCAGCTACGGAGTGGCCATCGCCATGGTGCAGTGGGGCCTGCCGTTCGGCGTGGGCCTGGCCTTCGGCGTTGCGCTGGCCGTGGTGTTCGCCTTGGTGCTCGGCTTGCCGGTGCTGCGGCTCAGGGGCCACTATTTCGCCATCGCCACGCTGGCACTGTCGCAGGTGATGACGGCCATCGTCTCGAACGTCGAGCTGGCGGGCCGCAACATCGGCCTGGTGCTGCCGCCGCTCAACAACGACCGGCTGTTCTACGAGCTCTCACTGGCGCTGCTGGTGGTGGCCACGCTGACCATCTTCTGGCTGACGCGTAGCCGCTTCGGTTTCGGGCTGATCGCGATCCGCGAGAACGAGGAGGCCGCCGCCGTCATGGGTGTGAACACCACGCTGTACAAGGTGCTTGCGTTCGCGCTCTCGGGCGTGTTCAGCGCGCTGGCTGGCGGCATCCACGCCTACTGGATCACTTTCCTCGACCCTGAGAGCGCGTTCGACATCGGCCTCAACGTCAAGATGATCATCATGGCCGTGTTTGGCGGCCCGGGCACGGTGCTCGGGCCCATCGTCGGCGCCTTCACGTTGTCGGCGATTTCCGAATACCTGTCGAGCGCAGCCACCAGCGTCGCCGGGTTGTTCTTCGGCATCGTCATCGTGGTGGCTGTGGTGCTGATGCCGCGTGGCTTGGCCGATCTGCTGCGCCACTTGCGCAAAACAGGCTGGCGCTACTTCATCGACAACATCAAGGCGCACCGGCTATGAGCGCGCTGCTCGAAGTCCGCCATGCCTCCCGGCGCTTTGCCGGGCTGGTGGCCGTCAACGATGTCAGCTTCACGCTCGCGCCCGGCGAAATCCTCGGCCTGATCGGTCCCAACGGCGCAGGCAAGACCACATTGATCAGCCTGATCAGCGGCACGCTGGCTGCCAGCGAGGGCGAGGTGCTGTTCCAGGGCGAGCGCATCAATCGCCTGCCGGCCTACCAGCGCGCGCGCCTGGGCATTGGTCGCACGTTCCAGATCATGCGGCCGTTTCCGGGCCTGTCGGTGCTCGACAACGTGGCCATCGGCGCGCTGTTCGGCCATGCCGCCCAGCGAGCCAGCCTGGCACAGGCGCGCGAGCAGGCGCGCGAATGCCTCACTTTCGTGGGTATGGGCGCGCACGCCGCGCAGCGCGCCGACGAGCTCGGCGGCCCGGGCCGCAAACGTCTCGAATTGGCCAAGGCACTGGCGATGCAGCCCAAGCTGCTGCTGTGCGACGAGGTCATGGCCGGCCTGAACCTGGTCGAGATCGACGAGGTGATAGCCATCATCCGCAAGCTGCGCGACCAAGGCATCGGCATCCTGGTCATCGAACATGTCATCAAGGCCATCAAGAGCCTGTCGGACCGGCTGCTGGTGATGCACCATGGAGAAAAAATTGCCGACGGCGTGCCCGATGCCGTGCTGTCCGACCCCGCCGTGGTCGAGGCCTATCTTGGAAAGCGGCGCGCATGAGCACAGCACAGGCGCCGGCACCGCTATTGGCCGTGCGTGGGCTCAGCGCAGGCTACGGTGGCATGCTCGCGCTGCACGATGTGGCGCTCGATGTCTACCCGGCCGAACTGGTGGCGCTGGTTGGCAGCAACGGCGCCGGCAAGACCACCTTGCTGCGGGCTCTGTCGCGCGTGCTGCCGTGCACCGGCAGCATCGCCATGAACGGGCAGGAAATATCGGGCATGACGCCCGACCAGGCATTCGGCCTGGGGCTGGTGCAGGTGCCCGAGGGGCGCCAGCTGTTCGACCGCATGAGCGTGCAAGACAACCTGCTGATGGGCGGCTACCGGCGCCCTGACAAGGTGGCGGTGGCGCGCGACCTGGAGCGCATGTACACGCTCTTTCCGCGCCTGTCCGATCGGCGCCGCCAATTGGCGGGCAGCATGTCGGGTGGTGAGCAGCAGATGTGCGCCATGGCCCGGGCGCTGATGGCTGCGCCTACGCTGTTGCTGGTCGATGAGATGAGCCTGGGGCTGGCCCCGGTCGTGGTCGAGCAACTGATGGACGTGCTCGCCAACATCCGCCGCGATGGCGTCACCATCCTTCTGGTCGAGCAGGACGTACAACTGGCCTTGTCGGGTGCGGACCGGGGCTATGTGCTCGAGACCGGCCGCATCGTGCACAGCGGCGCCGCACAGGACCTGATCGACGATCCGGCGGTGCAGCGGGCGTATCTGGGGCTGTAGCGCCTGACCTGCGGTGCGCTGCGGGACAGTGGTTGGGAAAAAGAAAATCCTAAGTAAATCAATTACTTAGGGTTTGTATTTGGCGGAGAGGGCGGGACTCCGGCCAAAAAATAAAAACCCATTTAAAAACAACAGCTTACATGGCTGCTTGGATGTTGTTTTGTACCCAAGTGTGCGCTTCACTTCGTACGAACTATAAGTGCCTATGCAAAAGCACTCAGCCCGTCAACCGCAGCAGCCAACTTTCTTAGACTGTT
>NZ_MWOM01000163.1:0-824 GCF_012931925.1 Acidovorax sp. SRB_24 | reverse complement strand
TTCACGGCGCTGGGCTGGTGGCTGCTGCCGAAGTTCGAGTGCGAGAGCAGCGCCGCCTTGGGCTTGAAGCCCAGGCGCAGCATTTCCTCGGCCGCCATGATGGTGATCTCGGCCAATTGCTCGGCCGTGGGGTCGTAGTTGACGTGGGTGTCGACCAGGAACACCTGCCGGTCGGGCAGCAGCAGGCCGTTCATGCAGGCGTAGGTGGCCACACCCGCGCGCTTGCCGATGACCTGGTCGATGTAGTTGAGGTGCAGCGCCGTGCTGCCCCAGGTGCCCACGACCAGGCCGTCGACCTCGCCCTTGTGCAGCAGCATGCTGCCGATGAGCGTGAGGCGCCGGCGCATCTCGATCTTGGCGATCGGCGCGGTGATGCCCTTGCGCTCGGTCATCTGGTGGTAGGTCTGCCAGAAGTCGCGGTAGCGGTGGTCCTGCTCGACGTTGACCACGTCGTAGTCCACGCCTTCGGCCAGCCGCAGGCCGAACTTCTCGATGCGCTGGGCGATGATGGCGGGTCGGCCGATCAGCGTCGGGCGCGCCAGGTGCTCGTCGACCACGATCTGCGCGGCGCGCAGCACGCGCTCCTCTTCGCCCTCGGCGTAGGCCACGCGCTTTTTCGCGGCCTGCTTGGCCACCGTGAAGATCGGCTTCATGGTCGTGCCCGAGGCATAGACGAAGGTCTGCAGGTGGTCGCGGTAGGCCTCCATGTCGGTGATCGGGCGCTCGGCCACGCCGCTGTCGGCCGCGGCCTGGGCCACGGCGGGCGCGATCTTCATCATCAGGCGCGGGTCAAACGGCTTGGGGATCAGGTACTCGGGGCCGAA
>NZ_MWOM01000124.1:0-4538 GCF_012931925.1 Acidovorax sp. SRB_24 | reverse complement strand
GGCAGGCCGCAGCCTGCCGCAGGGCATCACTGCGTTGTGACAGGCTGATTGGCTCGGGCCTGGAGCAGCTTGCCCGCCCCGACCACAAAAACCGCTCCAATCGCCGCAGCCACGTAATGCAGCATGGGATGCACCACCAGCACGTCCTTCAAAGCGGTGTCGTTCATGATGGTTTCACCGCCCACCCAGCCGATCAGGCCAGCACCCAGAACGACGATGACGGGGAAGCGCTCCATGAGCTTGATCATCAGCGTGCTGCCGAAGATCACCAGCGGAATGCTGATGGCCAGCCCCAAAATCAGCAGCAGCATGCTGCCCTGCGCGGCGGCGGCCACGGCAATCACGTTGTCCAGGCTCATCACCAGGTCGGCGATCAGGATGGTGCGCACCGCGGTCATCAGGTTGCCATGCGACTTTTCGCCGCCTTCGTCTTCGTCGTTCCCGCTGAGCAATTGCAGGCCGATCCACAGCAGCAGGCAGCCGCCAATGATCTGCAGGTAGGACAGCTCCAGCAGCTTGGCTGCGACCACCGTGAGCACAATGCGCAGCACCACGGCGGCACCCGAGCCCCAGAAGATGGCTTTCTTTTGCTGCTGCGGCGGCAGGGAGCGCGCGGCCAGCGCGATGACCACCGCGTTGTCGCCCGACAAGATGATGTTGATCCAGACGATCTTGACCAAGCCAATCCAGAAATCGGCGCTTTGCAGAAACTCCATGCATTTTCTCCAGTGTTGTGAACACAAAAAAAGCGCCGGAAACGGGGTTTCAGGCGCTTTTCTTGTTTGGGAGACGGCAGTTTATCGGGCTCTGGTGCCCCTCCTCATCCGTAATTCTGCGTACAGATTACTTCAGCTGGGCCTTGAGCAGCTGGCCCAGTTCGGACGGGTTGCGCGTGATGATGAAGCCCGACTCTTCCATGACGGCGAGCTTGGCATCGGCCGTGTCGGCACCGCCCGAGATCAGCGCACCGGCGTGGCCCATGCGCTTGCCCGGAGGGGCGGTGACGCCAGCGATGAAGCCCACGATCGGTTTCTTCATGTTGGCCTTGCACCAGAGCGCGGCCTCGGCTTCGTCGGGGCCGCCGATCTCGCCGATCATGATGACGGCGTCGGTGTCGGGGTCGTCGTTGAAGGCCTTCATCACATCGATGTGCTTCAAGCCATTGATCGGGTCGCCACCAATGCCCACGGCGGTGGACTGGCCGAGGCCCACTTCGGTCAGCATGGCGACGGCTTCATAGGTCAGCGTGCCCGAGCGGCTCACCACGCCGATGCGGCCCTTGCGGTGGATGTGGCCGGGCATGATGCCGATCTTGATCTCGTCGGGCGTGATGATGCCGGGGCAGTTGGGGCCCAGCAGCAGCGTCTTCTTGCCGCCGGCAGCTTCCTTGGCCTTCATCTTGTTGCGCACTTCGAGCATGTCGCGCACCGGGATGCCTTCGGTGATGCAGATCGCCATGTCCAGGTCGGCCTCGACGGCTTCCCAGATTGCGGCGGCCGCGCCTGCGGGCGGCACATAGATCACCGACACGGTCGCGCCGGTCTGGTGGGCGGCTTCCTTGACGGAGGCGTAGATCGGGATGTTGAAGATCGACTCGCCGGCCTTCTTCGGGTTCACACCGGCGACGAAGGCGTTCTTGCCGTTCGCGTATTCCTGGCACTTTTCCGTGTGGAACTGGCCGGTCTTGCCCGTGATGCCCTGGGTGATGACCTTGGTGTCTTTGTTGATGTAGATCGACATGTTTCTTGTCCTAGCGTTCTAGTCAGTCGGGGACAGAGCAACAGCTCCGTCCCCCAGGTCATTACTTGACGGCAGCGACGATCTTCGTCGCGGCTTCGGCCATCGTGTCGGCGGCGATGATCGGCAGGCCGGACTCGGCCAGCAGCTTCTTGCCCAGCTCTTCGTTCGTGCCTTTCATGCGCACGACCAGCGGCACCGACAGGTTCACGGCCTTGCAGGCGGTGATGACGCCCGTGGCGATGGTGTCGCACTTCATGATGCCGCCGAAGATGTTGACCAGGATGCCCTTGACGTTCTTGTTCTTGAGCATGATCTTGAAGGCTTCGGTCACCTTCTCGGCGGTGGCGCCACCGCCCACGTCGAGGAAGTTGGCCGGCTCGCCGCCGAACAGCTTGATGGTGTCCATGGTGGCCATGGCCAGGCCGGCGCCGTTGACCAGGCAGCCGATGTTGCCGTCCAGGCTGATGTAGGCCAGGTCGAACTTGGAGGCTTCCACTTCAGCGGGGTCTTCTTCGTCCAGGTCGCGCAGGGCCACGATCTCGGGGTGGCGGAACAGCGCGTTGGCGTCAAAGTTGAACTTGGCGTCCAGCGCCATCAGTTCGTTCTTGCTGTTGCGGTTGAGCGGGTTGATCTCGACCAGCGAGGCGTCGGTGTCCATGTAGCACTGGTAGAGCTTCTGGAAGATGTCGACGGCCTGGGCAGTGGACTCTGCGGGCAGGCCGATGCCGTTGGCGATCTTCTTGGCTTGCTCGTCGCCGAGGCCGGTCAGCGGGTCGATGAACTCGGTGATGATCTTCTCGGGCGTGGCATGGGCCACTTCCTCGATGTCCATGCCGCCTTCGCTCGATGCGATGAACGCGATCTTCTGCGTGGCGCGGTCGGTCACGATCGAGACGTAGTATTCCTTCTGGATGTCGGCGCCGTCTTCGATGTAGAGGCGGCGCACCTTCTGGCCTTCGGGGCCGGTCTGGTGCGTCTTGAGCTGCATGCCCAGGATGTCGCCGGCGATGCGCTTGACGTCTTCAATGGTCTTGGCGACCTTGACGCCGCCGCCCTTGCCGCGGCCGCCCGCGTGGATCTGGGCCTTGACGACCCAGACCGGGCCGCCGAGCTTTTGGGCTGCTTCGACCGCTTCTTGGACGGTGAATGCGGGAATGCCGCGCGGAACGGGCACACCAAAATTGCGCAAGATTTCCTTGCCTTGGTATTCGTGAATCTTCATGAGGTCTCTCTCAGGAAAAGGATTTCACCCGGCTACCATGCAGGGTTGTCTGGCGGCGGGCGTGGGACATGGCAGCCCGCAAATGTATCATGCTGCGACGCACCATTGCTTAAGCCGCACCGACCAGGCCGCCACACTTTTCTTGCAGGAGCATTCCATGTCCACAGTTTTCATCGACGGCGAAGCCGGTACCACGGGCCTGCAGATCCGTGAGCGCCTGCAGGCCATGCCCGCCGTCGAGCTGGTCAGCATTGCCCCCGACCAGCGCAAGGACCCGGCCGCCAAGCGCGCGCTGATCGCTGGCGTCGACCTTGTCGTGCTGTGCCTGCACGACGATGCCGCGCGCGAGACCGTGGCCCTGGTCGACGAGATCGAACAAACCAGCGGCCGCCAGATCAAGGTGATCGACGCCAGCACCGCACACCGTACGGCGCCAGGCTGGGTGTTTGGCTTTCCTGAACTGTGCGCCGGACAGGCCGACGCCGTGCGCAATGCCCGCCGCGTCGCCAACCCCGGCTGCTATGCCACGGGTGCGATCGCGCTGCTGCGCCCGCTGGTCGATGCGGGGCTGCTGCCGCGCGACTTTCCGGTCGCGCTGCCCTCGGTGAGCGGCTATTCGGGCGGTGGGCGGCCGATGATCGAAGCCTACGAGGCCGGTAAGGCGCCGCCATACGAGGCCTATGCGCTGGGCTTGGCGCACAAGCACATCCCTGAAATCCTGCACTACACGGGCATGGTGCGGCGCCCCATCTTCATTCCCGCCGTGGGCAACTTCGCGCAAGGCATGTTGGTGCAGCTGCCGCTGCACCTGGACCTGCTGCCCGGCGCTCCGAGCGCCACCGACCTGCACGACGCGCTGGCCGCGCATTACGCGCGCACCAACACGCCCGCGCAATGGGTCAAGGTGCTGCCCCCCACGGACGACCTGAAGCTGGCCGCCGACACCTTGGCCAATACCAACCAGCTGGAGTTGCGCGTGTTTGCCAACGAGGAGCACCGCCAGGCCGTGCTGATCGCGCGGCTCGACAACCTGGGCAAGGGCGCCAGCGGCGCGGCGGTGCAGAACCTGCAGTTGATGCTGGGGCTGTAAGGCGGTAACGCGCCGGCCGAAAGCCGGGGCGGCGTGTGCCGTGCGCCCGCACGGCCAGGCTCGCCATATGCGGTGCCGTCCGACACCGCGGCGACAAAGACGGTGCCTACGATGCAGGCATCCGGTTGTCCTTGCGGAGGCAGGCATGCACTACTCTCCCTCCTTCTGGTGGTCCCTGGCCATGCGCCCTGTGGCGCGCAGCCGGCGGCTCTTCTTCAAAGCCAGCCTGTGGTGGGCGAGCGCTGGGGCAGCGCAAGGCAGCGAGCCATGAGCACGCCGCTTTCTCCCCCACCTGCCGCGCCGGCCACCGGTGCGAGCCTGAATGCCCCGCCCCCCGGCAGCCACGCCGCTGCGCCGCCCGGCACGGCGCGGCGTGAAACGCGCGGGCTGGTGCTGTTGGCGGCCGGCGCTGTCACGCTGTGCCTGCTGACGGCCATCGGCTTCAACCTGGTGGTGTCGCACGAGCTGCGCAGCGGCTTTGCGGAC
>NZ_MWOM01000070.1:0-18335 GCF_012931925.1 Acidovorax sp. SRB_24 | reverse complement strand
GCCCAGGCCGGCGAGTACCAGGCCATCGTCACCATGTACCACGACCAGGGCCAGATCGCGATCAAGCTGCTGGGCTTCTCGCGCGGCGTCACGGTGCAGGGCGGCCTGCCGATACCGATCACCACGCCGGCGCACGGAACGGCCTACGACATCGCGGGCCAGGGCAAGGCCAGCGTCGAGGCCACCTGGCAGGCGTTCCTGATCGCCTGCCGCATGGGCAGCGCCCACCGCGCCGGGGCTGCGGTCGCGGCCTGACATTCCGGCGGCGGTTGCCGCCGCTTTTTCCGTCGTTTCTTGAGGAGGTCTTTATGAAGATCAAGTCCGTCCGCGCCCGCGTTTTCCAATGGAAGGGCAAGACCGTTCCGCCGCAGGACAATTTCTGTTCCAACGCCATGGACCTGGTGTACTCGAACACCGAATCCATGAGCACCTTCCGCTTCCATGCGTGGACCGTGGTCGAGATCGAGACCGACGACGGCATCGTCGGCATCGGCAACGTGGCGCTGGCGCCGGCCATCGCCAAGGCCATCATCGACCAGTACCTGGCGCCCCTGGTCATCGGCCAGGACCCCTGGGACTACGAATACCTGTGGCAGCGCATGTACCGCGCCACCCACGCCTGGGGCCGCAAGGGCGTGACCATGGCCGCGATCTCGGCCGTGGACCTGGCGATCTGGGACATCCTGGGCAAAAGCGTGAACAAGCCCGTGTTCAAGCTGCTCGGTGGCCGCACCAAGGAAAAGATCCCCTGCTACTACAGCAAGCTCTACCGCACCGACTTGAAGGAAATGCAGATTGAAGCGCAGAAGTTCCTGGACCAGGGTTTCACGGCCTTCAAGATGCGCTTCGGCTACGGTCCGGCCCACCTGCAAAAAGGCGTGGCGGAAAACCTCAAGTCGGTCGAAGCGATCCGTGAAGTGATCGGCTACGACACCGACCTGATGCTCGAGTGCTACATGGGCTGGAACCTCGAATACGCCAAGCGCATGCTGCCCAAGCTGGAAAAGTTCGAACCGCGCTGGCTCGAGGAGCCGGTGATCGCCGACGACATCGACGGCTACGCCGAACTCAACGCCATGGGCCCCATCCCGATCTCGGGCGGCGAGCACGAATTCAGCCTCTACGGCTTCAAGCAGCTGCTCGACAAAAAGGCCGTGAGTGTCGTGCAGTACGACACCAACCGCGTGGGCGGCATCACGGCGGCGCACAAGATCAATGCGCTGTGCGAGGCCTACTCCGTGCCCGTGATCCCGCATGCCGGCCAGATGCACAACTACCACCTGACCATGAGCACGCTCGCCTCGCCCATGGCCGAGTACTTTCCCATCTTCGACGTGGAAGTCGGCAACGAACTGTTCTGGTACATCTTCGACGGCGAGCCGCTCGCGGAGAACGGCTTCCTGCAGCTCAGGGACGACGTGCCCGGCCTGGGCCTGTCGCTCAAGACCGAATACCTCGACCAGTTCGACATCATCGAGTAAGGAGCCGCACCATGCCTGGACTTTCCAACCCGCGCTACCGCGGCATCTACCCCGTCGTACCCACCACCTTCCACGAGGACGGCACGCTGGACCTCGCGAGCCAGAAGCGCTGCGTCGACTTCATGATCGACTCGGGCGTGGACGGCCTGTGCATCCTCGCCAACTATTCCGAGCAGTTCCTGCTCGGCGACGACGAGCGCGAAACCATTACCCGCACCGTCATGGAGCATGTCGCGGGCCGCGTGCCTGTGATCGTGACCACCACGCACACCAGCACCGCCATCTGCGCCGAACGCAGCCGCCGCGCGCAGGACATGGGCGCGGCCATGGTGATGGTCATGCCGCCGTACCACGGCGCCACCTTCCGCTTCAGCGAGACGCAGATCCAGTCCTTCTACCAGGGCGTGTCCGGCGCCATCGACATCCCCATCATGGTCCAGGACGCGCCGGCCGCCGGCACGGCACTGCCGCCGGTCTTCCTGGCCCGCATGGCCCGGGAAATCGAACAGGTCAGCTACTTCAAGATGGAAACGGCTGGCGCCGCGAACAAGCTGCGCGAGCTGATCGCGCTGGGCGGCGAGGCCATCGAAGGGCCCTGGGACGGCGAGGAGGCCATCACCCTGCTGGCCGACCTCGAGGCCGGCGCTACGGGCGCCATGACCGGCGGCGGCTTTGCCGACGGCATCCGCCCGATCATCGAGGCGCACCGTGCGGGCGACAAGGACAAGGCCTTCGAACAGTACCAGCGCTGGCTGCCGCTGATCAACCACGAAAACCGCCAGGCCGGCTTCCTGGCCGCCAAGGCGCTGATGAAGGAAGGCGGCGTGATTGCCTGCGAGGCACCGCGCGCGCCCTGGCCGCCGCTGCACCCCGAAGTGCGCCGCCAGCTCATCGACATCGCGCGGCGCCTCGACCCGCTGGTCCTGCGCTGGGCCCGGTGAAGGAAGCGTCCATGCCCCAGTTCAACCACCTGATCCATGGCGAATGGGTCGCCAGCACCAGCTACAGCCCCAATGTCAACCCGAGCGACCTGACCGATGTGATCGGCGAGTACGCGCAGGGCGGTGCCAGCGAGGTGAACGCCGCCGTCGCCGCCGCCGCGGCGGCCTTCCCGGCCTGGAGCACGTCGGGCATCCAGGCCCGCCACGACGTGCTCGACAAGATCGGCAACGAGATCCTGGCGCGCAAGGAGGAGCTGGGCGCACTGCTCGCCCGCGAGGAGGGCAAGACGCGCGCCGAGGCCATCGGCGAAGCGGCACGCGCCGGCCAGATCTTCAAGTTCTTTGCCGGTGAATGCCTGCGCCTGGCCGGCGAGACCCTGCCTTCGGTGCGCCCGGGCATCGGCATCGAGATCACGCGCGAGCCCATCGGCGTGGTCGGCCTGATCACGCCGTGGAACTTTCCGATCGCGATTCCGGCCTGGAAGATCGCCCCGGCGCTGGCCTTTGGCAATTGCGTGGTCCTCAAGCCCGCCGACCTGGCGCCCGCCAGCGCCTGGGCGCTCGCGGACATCATCCACCGCAGCGGCCTTCCGGCCGGCGTGTTCAACCTGGTCATGGGGCGCGGCAGTGTCATCGGCGATGCGCTCGTGCAGCACCCCGGCGTGGCGGCCATCAGCTTCACCGGTTCGGTGGGCGTGGGCCGGCGCATTGCCCAGGCCTGTGTGGAAAGCGGCAAGAAGGTGCAGCTGGAGATGGGCGGCAAGAACCCGCAGGTGGTGCTCGACGATGCGGACCTGGCCCAGGCCGTGGAGCTGAGTGCGCAAAGCGCGTTCTACTCCACCGGCCAGCGCTGCACGGCGTCGAGCCGGCTGATCGTCACTGAGGGGATCTACCCGCGGTTCATCGAGGCCCTGCAGGCGCGCATGGCCCAGATCCGGGTCGGCGACGCGCTGGCGGCCGGCACCGACATGGGGCCGGTGGTCAGCCAGGCGCAGCTCGAACAGGACCTCGCGTACGTGCAGATCGGCAAGGCCGAGGGCGCGACGCTGCTGCGCGGTGGCACGCGCGTGGCCTGCCACACCGGCGCCGGCAAGCAGGGCTATTTCATGTCGCCGGCCCTGCTGGTCGACACCCATGCCGCCATGCGCATCAACCGCGAGGAAGTCTTCGGCCCCGTGGCCAGCGTGCTTCGCGTGAAGGATTACGACGAAGCGCTGGCCGTGGCCAACGACACACCGTTCGGCCTGGCCGCGGGCATTGCCACCACCAGCCTCAAGCACGCCACGCACTTCAAGCGCCACAGCCAGGCCGGCATGGTGATGGTCAACCTGCCCACGGCAGGCGTGGACTACCACGTGCCGTTCGGCGGCCGCAAGGGGTCGAGCTACGGGCCGCGCGAGCAGGGCCGCTACGCGCAGGAGTTCTACACCACGGTGAAGACCGCCTATACGCTGGCGTGAGGCGGTTGCGGCCGCACCGGCTCAGACCGGTGCGCCGCTGCGCGCCGCCACCGCGCCCACGGTGTACTTGTCCGCGATGCGCGAGAACAGCGCCAGGCTCTGCGCCACCACCTGGTCCATGTTGTAGTAGCGGTAGGTGCCCAGCCGCCCGGTGAACGTGACCCCCGGCGTGCGTTCGGCCAAGGCTTCATAGCGGCGGTAGAGCGCGGCGTTCTCGGGCGCCGGAATGGGGTAGTAGGGGTCGCCCGTGTCGGTCGGAAATTCGCGCGTGATGCTGGTCTTGGGGTGCTGCTGGCCCGTGAGGTGCTTGTATTCGGTGATGCGCGTGAACGGCACCTCGGGCGCGGGGTAGTTCACCACCGCCACGCTCTGGAACTGCGCCTGGTCCAGCGTCTGGTGCTCGAAGCGCAGCGAGCGGTAGGGCAGCTTGCCGTAGCGGTAGCCGAAGTACTCGTCCACCGGGCCGCAGTACACGAGGTGGCGGTAGCGCACCGCGCCCTTGACGGCGGCGAACTCGGTGCTGGGCCAGAAAGTGATGAGAGGGTGGTCGATCATGCGCTCGAACATCTGCGTGTAGCCGTGCAGCGGCATGCACTGGAACGTGTCCTGGAAATAGCGGTCGTCGGCAGTGGTGCGCGTGGGCACGCGCGCGGTCACGGACTTGTCGAGCTGCGAGGCGTCGCGCCCCCACTGCTTGCGCGTGTAGCCCGCAAAAAACTTTTCGTAGAGCTCTTCGCCCACCTGGCTGACCACCACATCGCGCGAACTCGTGATGGCGGGCAGGGGCGTGGCGCGCGCGGCCAGGAAGGCAGCCGCCCCCGCCTCGTCCAGGTCCAGACCGTAGAGCCGGTTGAGCGTGGTGAGGTTGATGGGGATCGGCACCAGCTGGCCGTCCACCGCGCCGAGCACGCGGTGCTCGTAGGGCCGCCACTGCGTGAACTGGGAGAGGTAGTCGACCACGCGCTGCGCGTTGGTGTGGAAGATGTGCGGGCCATAGCGGTGGACCAGCACGCCGGCCCCGTCCAGGCAGTCGTAGGCATTGCCACCGATGTGGCTGCGCCGGTCGATGAGGAGCACGCGCTGGCCGAGCTGGCTGGCCAGGCGCTCGGCCAGCACGCTGCCGGCAAAACCGCCGCCCACGATCAGGCAGTCAAAGCAGGTGTCGGAAAGGGCCATGGCAGCAGGTGGGTTCAGGGTGCCGTCGTGGTGGCGGACAGGGGGACAGCGCCTTCCAAAGCGCGTGTCGCCCGTGCCCGCAGCGCCACCTCGGGCCGGCCGGCCGTGGCTGGGGTTCGGGCCACGGGCTGGGGCTGTGGGGCTGTTGCGGGCTGCCTGCGGGGCTGCGCGGGCCTGGCTGCAGGCCTGGGCGCCCGGTGCTGTTCGATCAGGTTGGCCATGGCGGTGGCGGTGCCGTCCCACGAGGTGCGCGACAGCAGCGCGCGCACGGCCTCTGCCTGGCGCGCGCGCGCTGCGGGTGAAAGCGCCAGCGCGGCCGCGCAGGCCGCCACGAAGGCGCAGCGCGAGGCGGCAATAGAGACGATGCCGGCATAGGGCCCCGCCACGTCGCAGATGGGCGTGCTGACCACCGGGCGCCCGGCGGCCAGATATTCGAGCGTCTTGGTGGGGCTGATGAAGCGCGTCGAGGGGTTCAGCGCAAACGGCATCAGGCAGACCTCCCAGCCGCCGATCAGCTCGGGGAGCTCGGCGTAGTCGCGCTGTCCGAGCCAATGCAGGTTGGCGCGCTGGGGCAGCGTGGCAGGGTCGATCTTCACCACCGGCCCCACCATGACGATCTGCCAGCGGGGGTGTGCGTCGGCCAGCGCCGCCACGAGGTCCAGGTCGATGCGCTCGTCGATCACGCCGCAATAGCCCAGGCGCGGGTGCGGCAGGTGGGCCTGCGCGGCGTGGTCGGACTGCAGGGCGCGGGCGAAGTGCGCCGCGTCCACGCTGCTGGGGAAGCAGTGCACGTTCGGGTGGCGCGTGCGCTTGGACTCGTACAGGCTGTGGCCGCCCGTGAACACCAGGTCGGCGCAGGCAAACAGGGCGTTTTCGCGCTGCAGCAGCTCGGGCGGAGCGAAGCGAAAGGCCGACAGCTCGTCCATGCAGTCGTACACCACGCCCTCGGGCTGGAGCCGCTCGGCCAGGGGCAACGCCATGGGCGTATAGAACCACAGCCAGTAGCGCTGGACGGCATGTTCCTGCAGATAGGTGGCAAGCAGCGCCTGCACGGCCTGGGTGTGCGCATCGTGGAAGCCGGCGCCTTCGCTGCTGACATGCGGGCGCAGCACGCGCACGCCCACTTCGGGGTCCATCACTTCCAGAAACTCCGATGCCGCCCCCGGCACCGGCTCCTCGACAAACAGCACCGGCATGCGCCGCGCCAGGCGCGACATGAGCTGCTGCGGCCGCTGGTAGACAAAATCCCAGCGCAGGTGAGAAAAAACGATCAGCGTGGTGGTGTTCATGGGAGTGGCCTCCGGTAGGGGAAGAGAAGCGGGGCCCGCACGGGGCGCAGCCCCCGGCGCGGTCGGTACGGCGGGCAGGGCGCGCTGCCAGCGCCGCAGCTGCCGGGCGTAGGGAAAGTCCAGCACGCGCCTGAAGGCAGCGGCCGCCTGGGGCACCTCCCACAGGCCGCTGCGGTGCCAGTGCGTGGGGTCTTCCCAGTCGGGGCGGTCGAGCAGCGGGTACAGGCAGATGCCCTGCAGCGGCACGCCCTGCGACAGCGCGCGCTCGGCGGCGCGGGCCACATCGTCGAGCCAGCGCGCGCGCCCGGCGCCGACGTGGCCGGTCTCGGCAATGAAGAGGGGGCGGCCATAGCGCTGCCACACGGTGGCCAGCAGCGCGTCCAGGCCGCGCCGGCGCGCATCGCCCAGGTGCCAGTGCAGGCGCTGGTTGCTGGGGTGCGCCCACTGGTTGCTGTGGTAGTAGTTGATGCCCAGCACGTCCAGGTAGCGCGGCGCGCCGCCCAGGCCGGGCTCGCGGCGCCCGCACAGCATGTCCCAGGCTTCGAACTGGGATTCGGTGAGGGCTTGCGCCTCCGCCGCCCACCGTGCCCGGGCTTCGGGGTCGCCGGAGCCGTCCGGCGCAGGGCAGGCCGTGTCCGGCACCACATGGATCAGCGGGTCGGTGTGCACCATGCGCGCCCGTGGCTCCGTGGCCCAGAGCGCGTCGCACCCCTGCAGCGCAGCCGCCACCAGGCGGCACTTGAGTTCATAGCCGCGCTGCGCCGACCCGCCGCGGTACGGGTGCACCAGATCGGAACTTCCCACCGCCCAGCTCAGGAACGAGATTTCATTGATGGGCTGGAACACGGGCGGCGCATCGCTGCGCCCCCGGAGGGCACGCGCCACGCGGTCGCAAAAATCGGCAAAGCGGGGGGCAAAGCCGGGGGCGAAGAAATCCACGCCCGGCGGCAACCCATAGTGGTGCAGCGTCCAGACCACCTGCAGCCCGTGGCGCTGCGCGGCGTCGGCCAGGCGCTGCAGGCGCTGCACGTCCAGCGTGCCGTCGCAGCGCGTGCCCGCCCGCCAGCCAATGCTCTCGCGCACCGTGCGCAGCCCCAGGCGCGCCGCGGCCGCATAGTCGTGCGCGTACCACCGCGCGTGGCCATTGTGATGGTTGGTGCGCAGCGGCACGCCTTGGCTGTTGACATGGTCCGCGCCCTCGTAGCCGCCCATCCAGAACGAGCGGAACAGCGCTGCGCCCGCGGCCAGCGGCAAGGCACTGGTGCGCGCGGCGTCGGGCACTGGCGGGCAGGGCATGGACAGGCGTATTCTTTTTCAAGGGCGGGAAGGGACACTCACCACAAAGCGCAAGGCTGCGTTCGTACCGCAACTGTCCAACGCCCATGCAGTTTCCGTGCCCGCTCCCGAGCGGCCCGGTCCGCTGGGCGTGCGCGGTCTGCGCGCGCGCCAGGGTGTGCAGCGCGGCGCTTTGCCAAAGGTAATTTTTGCTGCAGGAATGACCTGGCTGAACCGGCGGGGCGCGGCTGCCGGGGCGCGGCGCCACCCTAGCGCGCAGCCCCGCGCAGATGGGAGGGCGTGTTTCAAAGCAAAAAAGGCCACTGGGCCTTGTCCAGTCTTCGTAGGGTGCTATCGATTTTGATGCTCTGCGGCCAGGGGTGCCGCGGCCGTCAGGCCGCAAAGCGCCGCCGCGTCAGCGCCAGCGCGAGCCAGAACGCGAGCACCGTCGTCGCCAGCAGCACCAGGCCGTGGCGCAGCGGCTGCTGCGGCCACTGGTCCAGGAACATCGGACGCACGAGTTCGATGGCGTTGGTCAGCGGCAGCCAGTCGGAGACGGCCCGCACCGCGGGCGGCAGGTGGTCGCGCGGAAAGAACACGCCCGACAGAAACATCATCGGCGTGAGCACCAGCGTGAAGTAGTACGTGAAGAAGTCGTAGCTCTTGGCCAGCGCATTGAAGACCAGCGCGATGCTGGAGAACATCACGCCGGCGCACAGCAGCACCGGCCAGGCCGCGAGCAGCTTGGGGCTGTGGCTGATGCCCAGCGCCAGCATCACGCCCAGGATGGCGGTGACGGTGAACAGCGCCTTGAAGGCGGCCCAGAGCATCTCGGCGAACACGATGTTGTCCAGGCCCACGGGGGCGTTGAGGATGCCGTCCCAGGTCTTTTGCACGTGCATGCGCGAGAACGCCGAATACAGCGCCTCGAAGCTGGCCGCGTTCATGGCGCTCATGCAGATCGAGCCGCTGGCCAGGAACAGGATGTAGGGCACGGGCTGCCCGGCCACCGGCAGGGTCCCCACCAGGGCCCCCATGCCGTAGCCAAACGCCACGAGCCACATCAGCGGCTCGGCGATGTTGCCGACCAGGCTGGGGATGGCGAGCTTGCGCCACACCAGCAGGTTGCGCAGAAACACCGGCCACCAGCGGCCCGACAGGGCGGGCGCGCGCCAGATGCTGGGGGGTGCGGAACGGGGGGTCATGCGTCGTCGCGGATCTGCCGGCCCGTGAGCTTGAGGAACAGGTCTTCGAGGTTGGCGGGCCGGTGCAGCGTGCGCAGCGGGCCCTGCGCGCCCAGCGCCTGCAGCAGCGGCGCGGCGTCCTGGGTGTAGAAGAACACCGTCTCGCCGCTGACTTCGATGCGGGTCGCCAGGGCGCGCAGCGCGGCGTCGTGCTGCAGCGCCAGCGCGCCCGCGCCATAGGCTTCGACCACGTCGCGCTCCAGGTGCTGGGCGATCAGCGCGCGCGGCGCACCCTCGGCCAGCGTGCGGCCATGGTCGAGCACCAGAAGGCGCGTGCACAGGCGCTCGGCCTCGTCCATGAAGTGCGTGGTCAGCAGGATCGACGTGCCCTGCTGCACCAGGCGCTGCAGGCGCTCCCACATCAGGTGGCGCGCCTGCGGGTCGAGACCCGTGGTCGGCTCGTCGAGCAATAGCAGGCGCGGCGCGTTGACCAGGGCGCGCGCCAGCGACAGGCGCCGCCGCATGCCGCCCGAGAGCTCGCTGGGCTTGGCCGCCGCCTTGTGCGCGAGCGCGGCGAATTCGAGCAGGCGCGGAATGCGCGCGTCGAGCGTGGCGCGCGGCAGGCCGAAATAGCGGCCATAGACGCGCAGGTTCTCGGCGCAGCTGAAATCGGGGTCGAGCGTGTCGAACTGCGTCACCACGCCGAGCTCGGCCTTGATGGCCAGCGCATCCCGCGGCATCTGCAGCGCCGGCGCGCCGCCGCCGGGCCGGTAGTCGATGCTGCCGCCGTCGGGCGGGGTCAGCCCCAGGCACATGCGTATGGTGGTCGTCTTGCCGGCGCCGTTGGGGCCGATCACGCCCAGGCATTCGCCCGGTGCGATGGCGAACGAGACGCCGTCCACGGCGGTGGCGCTGCCGTAGCGCTTGCGCAGGTCGCGCACGTCCAGCAGGGCGGGTGCGGCGGTCATGGTTTGCGTCAAATGCGACTGTAACGCTGATGGGTTAAGCGCTGACAGCTATCAAAACGATAGTTTTCGCGGCGCGCTGGGGTTTACTGGAACGCCACTTCCGCGAAGCTGCGCAGCTTGCGGCTGTGCAGGCGGTGCGTGCCGCCGTCGCGCAGGATGTCGATGGCGCGCATGCCGATGCGCAGGTGCTGGTCGACGCGCTCGCGGTAGAAGTGGTTGGCCATGCCGGGCAGCTTGATCTCGCCGTGCAGTGGCTTGTCGCTCACGCACAGCAGGGTGCCGTAGGGCACGCGGAAGCGAAAGCCGTTGGCAGCGATGGTCGCGGACTCCATGTCCAGCGCCACCGCGCGGCTCTGGCTGAAGCGGCGCTGCGGCAGGTTGTCGGGCAGCAGCTCCCAGTTGCGGTTGTCGGTGCTGGCGACGGTGCCGGTGCGCATCACGCGCTTCAAGTCGGGGCCGGCCATTTGCGTCACGTCGGCCACGGCCTGCTCCAGCGCGAGCTGGATCTCGGCCAGCGCCGGGATCGGCACCCACAGCGGCAGCTCTTCGTCGAGCACATGGTCCTCGCGCACATAGGCGTGCGCCAGCACATAGTCGCCCAGCTGCTGCGTGTTGCGCAGGCCCGCGCAGTGGCCCAGCATCATCCAGGCGTGCGGGCGCAGCACGGCGATGTGGTCGGTGATGGTCTTGGCGTTGGCCGGGCCGACGCCGATGTTGACCATGGTCGTGCCGCTGCGGTCGGCGCGCACCAGGTGGTAGGCCGGCATTTGCGGCAGGCGCGGCGGCGGCACCCCCAGTTCGTCGCCCTCCTGCGGCACGAGGCCGCTGCGGCGCGTGATGACGTTGCCGGGCTCGATGAAGGCGATGTATTCGCTGTCGGGCTTGGCCATCTCGGCATGGCCCAGGCGCACGAACTCGTCGATGTAGAACTGGTAGTTGGTGAACAGCACGAAGTTCTGGAACCACTCGGGCGCCGTACCGGTGTAGTGGCGCAGGCGGTGCAGCGAATAGTCCACGCGCGGCGCCGTGAACAAGGCCAGCGGCTGCGCTTCGCCCGGGCGCGCATGCCAGGTGCCGTTGGCGATGCCGTCGTCCATGGCGGCCAGGTCGGGCAGGTCGAACAGGTCGCGCATCAGCATGCGCCGCTCGGGGCTGAGCGTGCCCTCGATGTGGTCGTGCTCGGCAAACGAGAAGTGGATCGGGATCGGGTGCGTGCTGGTGCCCACCTCCAGCTCCACGCCATGGCTTTTGCGCAGCAGCCGGAACTGCTCGGCGTAGTAGCCGCCAAACAGGTCGGGGCGGGTCAGCGTGGTTTCGTAGCGCCCTGGCGGGCCTTCGACGAAGCCATAGGCCAGCGTGGTGTCGGCGCGCGCCACGGTGGTGGTGTGCACGCGCACGAACGGGTAGAACGCCCGCACGGCGCGCGCCGGGCTCTCGCCGGCGACGAAGCGCTGCATGGCCGAGCGCAGGTGCTCGATTTGCTGGTCGTAGATGCGGCGAACCTGGGCCAGGGCCGCGTCGGGGTCGGTGTGGCGGGTGGGGGCGATGAAGGCGGCGATGTCGGGCATGGACCCTATTGTGGAGGATGGTGCCGTCAGATTCTTGACGGCGCCGTGACCGCCCCGGCGCAGGGCCCGCAGCCTGTCAGCGCGCCTGCAGCCACGCGCCGGTGCCCGCGGCGTCCATGGGCCGGGCGATGGCATGGCCTTGCACCATGTCGCAGCCGAGCTGGCGCAGGAGCGCGAGCTGGGCCTCGGTCTCGACGCCCTCGGCCACGGTCTGCAGCTGCAGGCTGCGGCCCATCTGGACGATGGCGGTCACGATGGCCACGTCGTCGGCGCTGCCGGGCGTGTCCATCACGAAGGAGCGGTCGATCTTGAGCTTGTCGATGGGGTAGCGCTTGAGGTAGGCGAGCGACGAGTAGCCGGTGCCGAAGTCGTCGATCGCCAGCCCGACGCCGAGCGCCTTGAGCGCCTTGAGCGTGTCCAGGCCCTGCTGCGAGTGGTGCATGAGCACGGACTCGGTCAGCTCGATGTCGAGAAAGCGCGGCTCCAGGCCCGTGGCCTGGAGCACGGCGGCGATTTCCGCCACCACGTCGCGCTGGCGGAACTCCAGCGCCGACAGGTTCACGGCCACCGGCACCAAAGCCAGCCCCTGCGCCTGCCAGGCCTTGAGCTGGTGGCAGGCAGCGTGCAGGACCCAGCGGCCGATCGGCGTGATGAGTCCGCGCGACTCCGCCAGGCCGATGAACTCGTCGGGCCCGACCAGGCCGCGTTCGGGGTGCTGCCAGCGCACCAGCGCCTCCAGCCCGACCAGCGCGCCGTCGTCCAGCCGCACCTGGGGCTGGTAGTGCAGGACGAAGGCCTGCTGGGCAATGGCGTCGCGCAGCAGGCGCTCGTGCTGCAGCACCTCGGTGGCCCGGCCGGCCATGGTGGGAGCGTAGAACTGGCAGTTGCCGCGCCCGCTGGCCTTGGCGTGGTACATCGCGGCATCGGCGTGGCGCAGCAGCTCGGCGGTGTCGGTGCTGTCGCCCGGATAGAGGCTGATGCCGATCGAGGGCGAGAGGCTCAGCAGCGTGTCGTTCAGCGTGGTGGGCTCGCACACCGCCTGGCGCAGCGCCTCGGCCATGGCGGCGGCCTGGGCCGCGTCCTGCAGCGTGGCCAGCACGGCGACGAACTTGTCGCCGCCCAGGCGTGCGACCATGTCCTGGGGTCGCACGGCGGCGCGCAGGCGCCGGGCCATCTCGCACAGCAGCTGGTCGCCGGCCTGGTGGCCCAGCGAATCGTTGACGGTCTTGAAGTGGTCCAGGTCGATGAACAGCACGGCCACCTGGCTGTGCGTGCGCTGCGCCTGCTCGACGGTGCTTTGCAGTTGCTCCATGAGGTGGCGCCGGTTGGGCAGCTGCGTCAGGGTGTCGTGCAGGGCGATGAAGGCCTCGCGCTGTTGCGCCGTCTTGCGCACGCTGATGTCGCGCAGCACGGCGATGCGGTAGCTGGCGCCCTGCTGGGGCATGTTCTTGCCGACGATTTCCACCGGCACCTCGTGCCCGTCGCGGTGCACCAGGGCGGCCTCGTACAGGTACTCGTCGCCCCGCAGCAGATAGGCGGCCGACAGGGCACGGTAGCGCGGCGCGAGGAACTCCTGCGTGCTGCGCCCGAGGATCTGCGCCAGCGGGTAGCCGCTGAGGCGCTGCAGCGCGTCGTTGCCATCGATGATGGTGCCGCCCTGGTGGAACACGATGGCTTCTTCGGTGGCCGCGGCAAACTTGCGCATGCGCTCTTCGCTTTCGCGCACGAGGCGCTCGGCCAGCCAGTGGTGGGTGATGTCGTTGATGAGCACGAACGAGCCCAGCTGCGTGCGCGCTTCGTTGAAGTGCGGGATCAGGTTGACCTCGATCATGCGCCGCGCGCCGCTGGGCAGGGTTTGTTCGCGCACGTATTTGACGTGCTCGCCGCGCAGGCAGCGGTCGACATGCGGGCGGATGGCTTCCCAGGCGGCATTGCCAATCGCCTCCTTGACGGTCTTGCCGAGGATCGACTGCGTGGTGTGGCCGTTGTAGCTGGCATAGCCCTGGTTGGCAAAGCGGCACACCAGCGTACCGATCTCGAAATACGCGATCAGCGCCGGGACGGAGTCTGCGATCAGCCTGAACATGGAAGACTCTGCGGTCGTCGCATTCAAGCTCTGGGGGGCGAGGGCATTCGCTGTATCTGGCATGTCCCGGCGGGTAAAGGGTTTCGAATAGCTTAATGCCAAATGCACAGCGCCGCGCCCCGGGTTTGCGCTGCCCGCGGACAGCGCGCCGGGGGCCGAGCCCGATAATCGCGGCATGACTTCCACCACCGCGCCCGGCGCACACGACTTCAGCGCCCTGGCGCTCAGCCCCGCCACCCTGGTCAACCTGCAGCAGCTGGGCTACCTGCAGATGACCCCGATCCAGGCCGCGAGCCTGCCCGCCGCGCTGCTCGGCAAGGACCTCATCGCCCAGGCCAGCACCGGCAGCGGCAAGACGGCCGCCTTTGCGCTGGCGCTGCTCGCGCGCCTGAACCCGCGCTGCTTCGGCGTGCAGGCGCTGGTGCTGTGCCCCACGCGCGAGCTGGCCGACCAGGTCAGCGCCGAGATCCGCCGCCTCGCGCGCGCCGAGGAGAACATCAAGGTCGTGACGCTGTGCGGCGGCGTGCCGCTGCGCGGCCAGGCGCAAAGCCTCTCGCACGGCGCGCACGTGGTGGTGGGCACGCCCGGCCGCGTGATGGACCACCTCGAGCGCGAGAACCTTGCGCTCGACCAGCTCAACACGCTGGTGCTCGACGAGGCCGACCGCATGCTCGACATGGGTTTCTTCGACGACATCGCCACCGTGGCGCGCCAGTGCCCCAAAGACCGCCAGACGCTGCTGTTCTCGGCCACCTACCCCGAGGGGATCGCCAAGCTCAGCCAGCAGTTCATGAAGAACCCGCAGCAGATCACGGTGCAGGCGCAGCACAGCGCCGGCAAGATCGCGCAGCGCTGGTACGAGGTGAACCACTCCGAGCGCCTGCATGCGGTGTCGCAGCTGCTCAACCACTTCCGGCCCGAATCGTCGATTGCCTTCTGCAACACCAAGCAGCAGTGCCGCGACCTGGTCGCCGTGCTGCAGGCCCAGGGCTTCAGTGCGCTGGCGTTGTTTGGCGAGCTCGAGCAGCGTGAGCGCGACCAGGTGCTGGTGCAGTTCGCCAACCGCAGCTGCTCGGTGCTGGTCGCCACCGACGTGGCCGCGCGCGGCCTCGACATTGCCGACCTCGCCGCCGTCATCAACGTCGACGTGACGCCCGACCCCGAGGTGCACATCCACCGCATCGGCCGCACCGGCCGGGGCGACGCCGAAGGCCTGGCGCTCAACCTGGTCAGCATGGACGAGATGGGCAGCGTCGGCAAGATCGAGGTGCTGCAGGGCCGCGCATCGCAATGGCACCCGCTCTCGGAGCTCACGCCCACGGGCACGGGCCCGCTGGTGCCGCCGATGGCGACGGTGCAGATCATTGGCGGGCGCAAGGAAAAGATCCGCGCCGGCGACGTGCTGGGCGCGCTCACCGGCGAGATGGGCTTCACCCGCGCGCAGGTCGGCAAGATCAACGTCAACGAGTTCTCGACCTACGTGGCGGTCGAGCGCGGCATTGCGCCGCAGGTGGCCTCGCGCCTCAACGCCGGCCGCGTCAAGGGCAAGAGCGTCAAGGCACGGCTGGTGACGGACGGCGAATGATCGGCCTGCTGCAGCGCGTGCGCGAGGCGCGCGTCGAAGTGGCGGGGCAGATCGTCGGAAGCATCGGCCCCGGCCTGCTGGTGCTGGTGTGCGCCGAACGCGGCGACACCGAACCCGAGGCCGACCGCCTGCTGGCCAAGCTGCTCAGGCTGCGCATCTTCAGCGATGCCGCCGGCAAGATGAACCGCAGCGTGCAGGACAGCGGCGGCGGCCTGCTCATCGTCAGCCAGTTCACGCTGGCGGCCGACACCACGGGTGGCAACCGGCCCAGCTTCACCCAGGCCGCCGCGCCCGAGGAAGGCCGGCGCCTGTACGACCATTTCGTGGCGGAGGCTCGTGCGGCGCATGCCGAGGTCGCCACGGGCGCGTTCGCCGCCGACATGCAGGTGCACCTGGTCAATGACGGCCCGGTGACCATTCCGCTGCGCATGGCGCCGGCGGGCAACGGCAACGCGGCCGCGTGAAAACCTTCCTCCTTTACCTGGCCACGGCGCTGGCCGAGATCGTTGGCTGCTACCTGCCCTGGCTGTGGCTGCGCCAGCACGGCCCGGTGTGGCTGCTGATCCCCGCAGCGGCCAGCCTGGCGCTGTTCGCCTGGCTGCTGACCTTGCACGATGCCGCATCGGGCCGGGTCTATGCCGCCTATGGCGGCGTCTACATCGGCGCGGCGATGGTGTGGCTGTGGGTGGTCGACGGCGTGCGCCCCTCGGCCTGGGACGTGGCTGGCGTGGCGGTGGCGCTGCTGGGCATGGGGCTGATCGCCTTCCAGCCGCGCTGATTGCCGGGCGGGATCGGCGCGGACTGTGCCGCCCGGCTCAATGGTGGTCGATGGACTCTTCGTGCGCGCGCTCGGTGATGAAGAACGACGCGATCACGCCCAGGGCCACGCCGAACATCACGTAGAACGCCGGCGCCATGGGCGAGCCGGTTTCGCGGATCAGCCAGGTGACGATGAACTGCGCAAAGCCGCCGAACACCATCACCGCGATGTTGTAGGCCATCGACATGCCGATGGAGCGCACATTGGCCGGAAACAGTTCCGCCAGCACGGTGCTGAACACGCCGAAGAACACCGACACGAACAGGCAGACGACCACCTGCACCGCCATCAGCCGGGCAATGCTGGGGTCGCTGGTCAGCCAGGCATACAGCGGGTACAGCACGGCCAGGTAGCCGATCAGCGAGCCGATGACCAGCGGGCGGCGGCCCGCGCGGTCCGACCAGGCGCCGGCGAACGGCATCAGCACCACCATCAGCGCCGCGCCCGCCATCTGCACCAGGAAGGTGTCGTGCAGCGGCAGCTTGAGCGTGACGGTGGAGTAGGTCACCAGGTAGGTGAAGGTGATGTAGATGCTGACCGTGGCCGTGACCACCAGGCCCATGCCGACCAGCGTTTCGCGCGTGTGCGTGCGCAGCATCTCCAGCAGGCCGACGTTCTTCACCTCGCCCTTGGCCTTGGCTTCCTGCAGGCGCTGGAAGGCCTCGGGCTCTTCGACGTGGCGGCGGATGTAGATGGCCACGGGCACGATCAGCAGGCCCATGGCGAACGGGATGCGCCAGGCCCAGGCCATGAGCTGCTCCGGCGTGAAGATGTCGGTGATCAGCGTGCCGATGGCGGCGCCAATGAGCAGGGCCATCATCTGCCCGGTCATCTGCCAGGAGCCGTAAAAGCCGCGCTGGCCGGGCGGTGCCAGCTCGATCAGCAGCGCGGTGGAGGTGCCGAATTCGCCGCCGGCGGCAAAGCCCTGCAGCAGGCGCGCGAGCACGATGAACAGCGGCGCCAGCAGGCCCACCGCGGCGTAGGTGGGCGCCACGGTGATCAGTGCGATGGCCACGGCCATCAGGCCGGTCACCATGACCATGGCGGCCTTGCGCCCCTTGCGGTCGCCATACAGCCCGAGCACGATGCCGCCGACCGGGCGCATGAAAAATCCCACGCCGAACACGGCGGTGGTCAGCAGGATCTGGTTGAGGTTGTTGCTGGGGTCTGCCGGATTGCTCGGGAAGAACAGCTTGGCGACGATGGGCGTCATGAACGCGAACACGAGAAAGTCGTACCACTCGAGTGCGTTGCCAATCACCGCGGCGAGGATGCTGCGTTTCTGGACGGCGGGTGTCGGCATGATGGGCACTCCTGAACATGGCAGGAAGTGCAGTCTACGCCTGCTGTTTGCGCGGATGGACAGGCGTAAACTTCCTTCTTTGTTTTTGGGTGAAGCACCATGAACACACGCGCCTGGCTCGAAACGCTGGTGGCGATGGACACCACCAGCCGCAACTCCAACCTGGGCCTGATCGAATGCCTGCGCGACGCGCTGGCCGGCCATGGCGTGCCGGCGCAGATGATCCACTCGCCCGCCGGCGACAAGGCCAACCTGTTTGCCACCCTGCCGGGCCGGGACGGCCAGACGCAGGGCGGCATCGTGCTGTCGGGCCACACCGATGTGGTGCCGGTGGACGGCCAGGAGTGGGACAGCGACCCATTTGCCCTGACCGAGCGCGCAGGGCTCCTTTATGGCCGCGGCACGGCCGACATGAAGGGCTTCATTGCCGCGTCGATGGCCCTGGTGCCGGAGTTCCTGGCCATGCCGCGCCGCAAGCCGCTGCACCTGGCGTTCTCGTACGACGAAGAGGTGGGCTGTGCGGGCGCCCCGGTGATGCTGGCCGAGCTGCAGCGCCGGGACCTGAAGGCCGACGGCTGCGTGGTCGGCGAGCCCACCAGCATGCAGGTGGTGGTGGCGCACAAGGGCATCAACCTGTACCGCTGCCGCGTGCACGGCCGGGCGGCGCATTCGTCGCTCACGCCGCGCGGCTGCAATGCCATCGAATACGCCGCGCGCCTGATCTGCCGCATCCGCGACATCGCCGACCACTATAAGGCGCAGGGCCCGTACGACGCGTTCTACGACGTGCCGTTCACCACGCTGACCACCAACCAGATCCAGGGCGGCATCGCCGTCAACACCATCCCCGAGCTGTGCGAGTTCAACTACGAATTCCGCAACCTGCCCGGCATGTCGGCCGACAGCATCCAAAGCCAGGTCGACGAGTACGTGCAGCAGGAACTGCTGCCGCGCATGCGCCAGGAGTTTGCCGAGGCGCGCATCGACATCGCCATGGGCGCATCGGCGCCGGCGCTGGAAGCCTCCGAGCAGGCCGCCATCACGCAGCTGGTGCGCGCCCTGACCGAGGACCGCACCACGCGCAAGGTGGCCTACGGCACCGAGGCGGGGCTGTTCCAGAACATCGGCATCCCGACCATCGTCTGCGGCCCCGGTGCGATCGAGCAGGCGCACAAGCCCAACGAGTTCGTCGAGCCGGC